>NZ_JAKWFH010000017.1:0-127496 GCF_029522185.1 Burkholderia sp. IO2
TGGGGTAGTGCAGCTCATGACTGGAAGACCGCCATGAACCAATTCGCTATCCTTTACGCAGATCGATTCATCCGGCCTTCCGTGTAATTACTCAACCCGCCTTGAACACGGAAATCCTGACACCCCCGGCTGGCGCTACGCAACGTACTGGCCAAGACCGTGCGGTCCGCCTTCGACTGGAAATCAGCGATGAACCAGTTTGCTATCCTGTTCGGCGAGCGATTTACGCAGGCGCGCGGATAACCGGTTGTTCAACCGCCTCGCCCACAAAAACGCGGACAGGTTCAGCCGAGATGGTGACTCATCTCACCGCCCAGTGCTCGCTCGATTAGCGCCTTCTTGCTTCGACCGTCATCGGACCGCTGCCGAATTGCTCGAGCAACTCGGCAGGAATCGCAGGCAGGTCTACCGGTTTGGCTTTCGGTTTGCGAGGTATATAGTCTCTTTCGGAGCATCATATGCCTTGAACACGAAATTCCTGACAGGCACCCTAAAGCTACAACCGGAACGAACAATATGCCGATAATATACTGTGTCAGACCGAATCTTGATCATACCGCAGCCTTTCCGCCAGCTTTTCATGACACGCACACGCGAAAATGGAATTTCCGGCGAGCAGTAGCCAGCCGCAGCTGGCACACTGTTTACATCGACAAGATAGTCATCGTTTCTTTTGAGAGGAAACTACTGTTTTCTTCAAGCTACCTCGACTGATTGCCATGTTCAATACATCCGACGGTCCGCCGCGGGTTTGACACGAGCCGAGCTTCAAAACACGCTCAGCTCGACTAGATCCGAGATAGACATTCGAAATGAATCGTCGCTTTAAACCAACACTCGCGTCTGCCGGCGCATCTACCGCATCGGCATGCAACAAGAAGACCGTGTCAAATTGCAAGCCGGCAACATACTCTGGCATACTAAATATAAATCTCTTGCCGGCGTGACGTAATTCGGATGATGGCTCGCGGCTGGTGATTGGGAATATCGAGCCTTCGTATTGCCCCGTAGCAATCTCCAAATAAGTATCGAACATCTCGTCGCTTGCACATAGTACTGCAACTCGTCGCCCTCCACCTGAAATGGTTCTTGCCAGACTACGTGCTTGATCGAAAATGCTTCGGAATAGTTCCTTTTCATCTCGGAAAACTAGAAGCTCGGGGGCGTCACCATTCGCCAACTGTGCTTTTCCGCTATATGCATCCCATTCACCGGGAATGTCGATGGCGGGAAAAGTTGCATCCAAGTCGGAAAGAAAATCGGCGATTTCAGGTGTGTACCGAAAAACCTTTTCAAGCTTTATGAGCTCAGAATTTTGAAGCCGTGCACCTGAAGAGAAGATTGTTCCGGTTGAATCGAGCGACGCGAACGCATCATTCGGGCTTTGCTTAAGATCATAGGCCATAAAGATCGGCGGCCGCATCGGCGTACCACTCGCGTCAACGGAGCGTTTGATGAGTTTGTGCAGAAGCTGCCGTTCTACCCCGGTAAATAAATGAAGTTCGTCAACGAAGAGAGCATCGTAGCCGTATCTATTTCTTAAGCTGTCCCACCGATTCGAGTCGAGAAATGAATTGAAATCTGCGATCATCTGATCAACGCTCAGAGTGTTCATTTCACTCAAATATGTGCGATATCGTCGATGTACCTCGAGTACAAATCGTCGATCAATTTCTTTGTCGAGTGGGATTAACCAATTGGCTCTATGTAAGCTTCCTTTCGAATATCTCTCGCCTTTTTCCTCTCCTGCGCGGACACCTTCGGCATCGAGAACGCTAGCGAATTCGTTCATCATTTCCGTGATGAACTTCGGGTCATGGCCAGAGGCGGCTGCACACCAACGCGTCGCCAGTTCAGCGGTTAAATCTTCATATTGAAGCTGAATAATTGGTGATGTGTGCATCTCCTTAAGAGTGCTCGAAATCAACTCAAATTGCAGGCGGCGCCCCTCACGTCCATCAAGGGATAGCGGTTTCAAATCATCCAGATTGAACTTTAGATGCTGATGTGCCAGATCGTATAACGTTCGAAGTTCTACGCTGCATGATTGCCCTCCTCCAGAAAGAAGCCCTCGCGTATCCAATGACTCCGTCAAGGCTGATACCATGTCCACGGAGGCTAAGCTATGCGTTAAAAAGCCGTACTTTGCAGGCCGTTTTTCTAGCTCAGCCACCTCTCCATCGCGTAGTACTTTGACCACCAACGAGAGCGTCTTTCCAGTTCCTGCTGCACCCCGCAATCTGACTGGTCCATCGTGGCTTTTGTCAACGAAATTGCGCTGCTCGGCTGTAAGCATCGATTCGTACCATTGCTTAAGAGTCGCTCCTTGAGCGAAGCCTTGGGGCAGACGACTACTGAGCACAATCCCTGCGCGACTCGTCGATTCATTCTCAGAGGGAACATCTGACAAAATCGCATCGGCTAGGTTTTCCCGTGCGAGTTGATAGAGATCTTCGTTGCGAGGAATTCGATTTAGATCAAAAGCATCTTTTGTCACCGCAAAGACAAAGAGAGAGTCTTCCCCGTTCGGTCGGCTGTCAAAATTGATTCTAGATCCGTCCCCCTTTTGACGATTGGAGACATATATAGAAAGTAAGCTTCTTTCATGGTATTCACGCCACGCAACAGGAATTCTGACGCTGTTCGTAAAAATAGAGCGTGCCACCGTAATAATGCGCTCCAAAATATAAACGTCCCGATGCGTGCCGCAAAAGACCGGATTTTCGCCGGCAAGACTCACCACTACGAGTGGTGTGTTATCTTGATCAAGGTCTGGTTCCAAAAAATAAACAATCTCGTCGATTTTTACTCGCTTGAATCCTTCGGCTCCTGCCGGGAGAAGGAAATCCGAGAACCATTCTCTTGATATTTCAAACTGGGATAGTCGGAAAAGTGCAGATGGGCTGAATGCAAGTGCTTTCATTTTTACGATGATTTAATGTGTTCAACAGCATTGTCAATGGCCAAGCTGGATAGCGCTGTCAACTCATCTGGTAGGCCGATGCGCGAATATTGTTGGGCAAAAATTTGAGCGATCTTAAATTTGTAGTGTGGCGTGAATCTGGATAGTCTATACGCGGAGGCTTCAGTACCCCGTTCGGTTGACTGCAGCGCCGAGTAAGCGGAAAAGCATCTCCGCGCATCAATGGAATGAATTCTTCGCATTCGAATGACGAAGCCAACACTGTTGTCACCTTTGAGATCTGTGACAAAGAAATGACCATCGCCAAGTGTTTTTTTTGCATCTAAAATTTGTGTGGACAAATATTTGTCGCAGTCTTCTGGGTTGGGCGCAAAATTCTTAACGCATGCCAGCGACATTGATTGTCGGCTAGCAATGGCTGACATCAGTCGCTGGATTGCGTTTTTAACGATTTGGCCATTCTTTTTATTTAACTCGAATCGCGAGATAAATTTATCGACATCGAATGAAGTATGCTCCTCGAGTGATTCGATCCAATTTATGATTTCGGAAATATTGTCTTCATTTATTTTGCATAATTCCCGAATGGTTTTGGATAGTGCTTCTATCTGATTATTTATGAAGCCAGGTAACCAAAAAATTTGGAGATATTCCGTAAATCTATAGATGGGTAGGAGTGCAATGACCCCATCATGTTTTTCCCATGCCATGTCACAATCTGCATTGATTATCACGGCAAGAGAGAAAGGTTGGGGAGATGATCCATTTGGCGAGATTTTTAGAATATCCCCTTGTCTGAGGGGTTGTTGCACCGGACAGTGTTCAGTTTCTTCCATTCAGAGACCCCGCTGATTTCAGCGCATTTGCGTTATCGTGTGTTGCAGAATGCGTGTGAAGTATAAACGTTCTTGATAGCGAGCAGTGAAGAGAATATTCGCCGAAGCGGGTTCTTCCTTATGCTGGAGCCGATGTAGGCGACTGCTCGCGATAGCTGGCTTTGCTACCGCCGAGGCTCAATGGTTAGACGGCACCCCATCGATGTCGCCCGCGAATGGCTGGCCGAGCTTACCGCGGCTCCAACAGGAGCGCTCGAAGTTCGCCGTTGGGCCATAGTGACGGTACGATACTATTGACGGAATCACGCGCATTATTGGTGAACGACTGTTGATGACTGGCCATCGGCCTGTCGAGGACGCGCCTAGATTCAGGATGCGACGGTGCATTTGATTTGAGATCAGGGCATGGAAGCTGCGAATCTTTTCGCGTCAACAACGGATAACGGTTATACAATTTATACTGCTGTGTCTCTAAATTGAGGGCGTGCACCGGGACTGTGTAACGTACAATAACCCACCTATGAGGGGAAGGTCGTGGCGGACGATAAGAAGCGCGGGTATCCAGTGATCGCACGGAATACATGGTTCACTTTGCGGGAGAAGTTCAAACAGAAGGTGCCTGGAGACGTTACACCTGCGTACCTCGCGGCGACTCTGAACATGAGCCCGGTGTCCGCGAGCGGAAACGTTCTGCCGTCGCTGCGAACCTTCGGGTTGGTTAATGACGCAGGCAAGCCTACTGATCTCGCCTTCGCCTGGCGCGACGATGAAAAATATGCGTCGGTGTGCGAGCAACTCGTCAAAAGCACCTACCCGGCGGGGTTACACGACGCGTTCCCGGACGTTGCAAACGCGCCGATGAACCGTGTGGCTGCATGGTTTGCACACGATACGAAAGCTGGGGACAGCGCCGCCGTCAAATACGCGCGCGTGTATCTTATGTTACTGGAGGGCGATCTAGGAAAAGCCAACGAGAAGCCGGCAAGGGGCACGGCGACCGGTCGCGTAGCGACCACGCCGAGGACTACGCCCAAAGCTGCGAAGGTCACGGTCGCACCGGCGGCGATGGCCAATCCGGAGCCGGGCGAGCATGACCACCAGCAGCGACAGCCCCCCCCGGTCGGCAGCGCGTTCTCGCCGAAGCTGCACATCGACGTGCAAATTCACATCTCCCCCGAGAGTAGCGCGGAGCAGATCGACAAGATTTTCGAAAGCATGGCCAAGCACCTCAAGGACTTCCGTTCTTGAGCACAACCATGGATATCGCAAAGACTTTAGAAGTCGCGAAGCAACTGCGTGATGCAGTGCGAGCCAAAAACCCACCCCCTGAAGAAGGCGCGCCCAGCGCCGTTGAGCACGTTGTCTATTTCTCGCTAGTTAGAGGTACGAGGCCTTATCTCGAAAAGATAGTGCATCAAATAAATGGCTCATACGAGGGCGGATGGTATGACGCGTCGGCAGTTATGATTCGTCGGCTTGTAGAAACGCTGATCATCGAGGTATTCGAAGCGAGTGGAATCGCTGACAAAATTAAAAATTCAAATGATGACTTCCTTTTCCTGAGGGACCTCATCGGCGTTCTGATCGCTGAGAAAAGCTGGAATCTATCTCGGAACGCCAAAGCGGCGCTCCCTCGATTGAAGGATGTAGGCGACCAGTCGGCTCATAGTCGTCGCTTTGTCGCTCACCGGCAAGATATCGACAAATTGATCCCCGATCTACGTGTGGTAATCCAAGAGCTTGTGACTTTGGCCAAGCTGAAATAGGCGGGGACAGAGTCGAAAACCATATCGGCGGTGGTGCAGTGTCCTCGCGCGGCACTCTGTAGATAGCTTGCTTACTATTGCCGATGCCGGTCTCTTTAATTGCCGCGAAGCGGCAGCTCTCGGCGCCATTCGCACGGAACCACGGCTTCTTTAAAGGCCGGCCACTGGATTCAGCTTTGTCGGTGGTGCACAACGTTTGCCATCGGGCGTCCGAGAGCGACTGTGCCGCCATGCAAGCATGGTCAGCGTCGTTGGAGTCGATGAATTCTTCAGATTGGCGTGCGCCAAAATCCACTTGAGGATTCTACTAGGTGGCATTCGAGATCCGATATGCAATCGGGAACATCAGATGACTTCAGTTTGCGGCATTGGCCTTGTGTTAAGCGCGTTCCTATACCTAACGGCCAATTCCCCTCATTTCCCCATTTCTGAGATGCCAGCCCGACTACACTGGTCATGAAGCCTCGCTTCTCACCATCGGCAGTTGAACGCAGTCCTCTCCGCCCCGATGGTCGAAAGAAAGCCGTCTTGCCCAACAAGACCCAGCGAAGAGGGGAGAAAGAAGGGGAAACCCGAGGCAACAAAGAAGCGCGGGCCGCATGGGCGGCAACCCATACGACCCGCTGACCACCACCAACTCATCACAGGAGTCGGAAATGGCTGACGCCAATACTAAGCCACGTCGTAGAAAGAACAAACCCGTCAACATGCAGAAGAGGTTTGAGCTGGTCCTGCGCAACTACCCGGACCTTCCCAAACGAGGCTGGCCGTACCTGCCGTGGATGCAGGCGATCGACATTGATTTCAAGATCTTCGGATTTGGAGTTGACCCTGTAATACCGGACACAGCCTCACACTAAGGTTGCTGAATCCATCGAGCGCCGGAACTCGCGAGGCGAGCGGTATTTCAGCGCGCTATGGGGATGCTTCTCGTTGTAATGCTCGAACGCGATGGCCAAGTTGCGTGCAGCAGTCGCTGCGTCCGGCTTCGGCATGAAGGCGACGTAGTCGCGTTTCATCGTCTTCACGAAGCTCTCGGCCATCCCGTTACTTTGCGGGCTGCATACCGGCGTGGTCAATGGCTTCAGGCCGATGGCCACTGCGAACCGACGCGTGTCGTCGGCCGTGTAGCCCGAACCGTTGTCGCTCAGCCACTCGATTTCGGACGGCGTATGCAGCTCGATGCCAAACCGATTTTCCACTGCAGCCAGCATCACGTCGCGCACGATGTCGCCGCTGTGGCCTGCCGTCGTAGCCGCCCAGCTCATCGCCTCACGGTCACAGCAATCCAGCGCGAACGTTACGCGCAGCGGCTCGCCGTTGTCGCAGCGGAACTCGAAGCCGTCCGAGCACCATCGCTGATTGCTGCGCTCGACGGCTACCTTGCCGTCGTGTCGACGTTGGGGCCGAGGTGGAATCGGTCGGCGCTGCATCAGCAGCCCATGTGTGCGCATGACGCGATAGATTCGCTTGGCATTAAACGGCGCCAGTCCGACCGCAACGCGCTCGTTGCGCAAGATGCCCCAAACCCGGCGATAGCCATAGCTGGGCAAATCGCCAATGACCCGGCGGATCTCCTCGACCGCGGCCGCGTCGTCACTCTGCCTCGATTGACGGCCATCGCGCCACGTCGCCGGACGCGACACTCGTGCCGATACGTTCGAGCGCGACACGCCGAGAACTTCACAAACCAGTTTCACTGGTCGTCCTCCGGCAGCGAGGGCGAGTGCGCTATCCATTTTTTTGCCCGGCCGTACTCGACTGCTTCGCGGAGAATCTCGTTCTCCATGGTCTTCTTGCCGAGCATCCGTTGCAGCTCACGAATCTGCTTGAGTGCATCGGCCAGTTCCGAGGCCGGGACTACTTCCTCGCCGGCCTTGACCGCTGACAGGCTCCCACCCTGGTACAGCTTGCGCCAGTGGAACAGTTGGTTCGGATTCACGCCGTGCTGGCGCGCGACCATCGAAACCGATTTCCCCGGCTCGAAACTCTCGCGAACCATCGCCAGCTTCTGCTCCGCCGTCCAGCGCCGCCGACGCTCCGGGCCCGTCAACACTTCCATCACTTCCTGCCTAGTGTTAGTCAAAAACACAGTCCTATGCCTACCCGTTATTGTAAGTGGGTGACTGTGTCCGAATGCCAAGGACCTTCGTGGCGGAAAGAGCACAATGACGCGATTCGTTGACGATCCGATGAGGAGGTCAGATATGGAAGCCGTATCCAGAATGGGTGTGGATCTAGCAAAGCGTGTTATTCAGTTGCACTGCGTCGATCGACAAGAGCACGTGATCTTGCGGCGCTCGATCCCCACGGAGCGATTTGCCGAATTCATGTCACGCCTGCAGCCCTGCGACGTCGCGATGGAGGCCTGCGCATCCGCCCATCACTGGGCGCGCAAACTCACCGCAATGGGCCACTCGGTGAAGCTGATCGCGCCGCAGTTTGTTGCCCCATACCGCAAGGGTGGTGCGAGGTGCAAGAATGATGCGGCGGACGCTGAAGCGATTTGTGAGGCTGCCGCACGGCCCACCATGCGTTTCGTTCAGGTCAAAACGGTAGAGCAACAAGGCATTGCCACGCTTCATCGCATGCGTCAGGGTTGGCTAGAGGAGCGCACTGCTCTCATCAATCGGCTGCGTGGCCTGCTGGCCGAATTCGGGATCACGATACCTCAACGAATCGAGGCCTTGCGGCGTATTCCCGAAATATTGGAAGACGCCAACAATGAGTTGCCCGGCATTACTCGCGGTGCTCTCTACGCAGCGTGGGAGCATCTCAAAGTTCTCGATGAGCGGATGCGGGAAGTGGATCGGCAGATCGAGCAGCACGCAAAACAGGATGACCGAGCCTCCCGCATTATGGCGCTGCCTGGCGTCGGTCCGATCACCGCGAGCGCGCTAATTGCCGCTGTCGGAAACGCACGCGAGTTCAAGAATGGCCGCCAGTTCGCGGCATGGCTAGGTCTCGCGCCTCGGCAAAACAGCTCTGGCGGGAAATCTCAACTTGGCAGCATTACAAAGCGTGGGGATTCCTATCTTCGTATGCTGCTTGTGCTTGGAGCTCGAAGTGCACTTATGACGGCGGGTCGACGCACTGACCGCTTATCCCGATGGCTCCAAGAAGTTCAGGGCAGGCTCGGCTGGCAAAAAGCCCTAGTGGCCCTCGCTAACAAGCACGCGCGCATTATCTGGGCCCTACTGACGCGAGACGAGTCGTTCAGGCCCGACCACGTGCCGGCATGCTTTACGCCTATGCAACCGCAAGAACAGTAAGCAGCAACAGCAGCGCCTTTCTCTGACGGATTGCAACGGACGAATCGACGACAGGTTGGACCGGCAGCAGGACAGCTCGATGAAACGCTCGGCATGCACAGCGCAATGCCGCTGTCCGGATGGAGCCCTGCTGAGCGGTTAGTATTCTGGCCCGAGCCGAGCGCGCTCGCAGGCCGATTGTAGGTGCGCAGTCCATCTCGTCGCCATCGTGCCGCAATGCAGAGATGTCAGAACGACATTGCAAGAACCCGAAGGTCCTTGTAGGCGTTTCAGGGGGCTGCTCCAGGATTCAAGCCGGGCGACCGCATATATCTGAACGCCAACTACGTGACCCGGCAGATCACGATCACGCCGGACTACGGTCAGTTGGCGCTGCGAGAGCAGCCGTACCACGATCCTGATTGGGTACCGCCGCCGCTGTAACGTCTGCGAGGGCCGCTTGATGCGGCTCTAGCCCGTGGAAGCAGGCGTTTCCCGAATGCGATTGACCGCCGGGGCGATACCGCCCCGGCCATTGCCGCGAACGCCTCGACTCACACCTACAGCCACCGTCAACAACTGTCACGACCGCAAGGCCCGTGAGGCCGCACCGCGCCTGCTGAAATAGCCGAATGGCGTCAAATCACTGCCCGCCAACCCGCCGCTTCACAACCGCCCCCCGCTGCAACACATACTCGACCCGCGCGCCTTCATCGGCCACGACACTGATATCGTCGAGCGGATTGCCATCCAGCACGACGAGATCGGCGATCGCTCCCACCGCAACGACCCCAAGCTCCCCCGTCATATTCACAATCTCCGCCGCCACCGTCGTCGCCGACCTGAGCGCCTCCAGATTCCCAAGCACCTCTGCCCGAATCCGAAACTCCCCGGACTGAAACGCATGCATCTCGCCGAGCAGATCCGACCCGAACCCCATCTTCACCCCTGCCTTCGCATAGATCTCAAGCGATTCACGTCCTTTCTGCTGCACGGAAGCCACCTTCGCGATGGAGTCCGCCGGCATCCCAAACTCCGCCCCATGTTTAGCCAGCGCGTCATAAGTCACCAGCGTCGGCACCACAAACGCCCCCCGCTCATGCATCAGCGCCGCAGCCGCTTCATCCACGAGGTTCCCGTGCTCAATCGTCCGCACGCCGCATCTCACAGCCCGCGCAATCGCCCGCCCCGTATACGCATGCGCCATCACATAAGTATTCGCGGCCTCGGCCTCGTCGACGATCGCCCGAATCTCATCCTCCGAATACTGCGTGTTCGCGATCGGATCGGTCGGCGAAGCCACGCCGCCTGACGCCATGATCTTGATCTGCGTCGCGCCTTTCTGAATCTCCTCGCGCACGGCGAGCCGCACCCCTTCGACGCCATCGACGACCCGCGCAATCGCCCCCGTCCTGAAACAGCAGGAGCAAGGCTCCAGCACATCACCACGCGGCCGGAAATCCCCATGCCCACCAGTTTGCGACAACGCTTTCCCCGACGGAAAAATTCGCGGCCCCGGAATCAACCCCGTCTCAACGGCCTGCATCAAACTCCAATCCGCGCCCCCCGCATCCCGCACACTGGTAAACCCCCGCGACAACATCGCATCGAGAATCGGCAGCGACCGAATCGCCGCGAGAATATTCGGCTGCGTCGCATTCGCGCCCAGGTTCGCATTCGACGCCAGCACATGCACGTGGCAATCGATGAACCCCGGCATCACGGTCTTGCCGCGCACGTCGATCACCTGCGCATTCGGCAAATCCACCGGCCGATCGGTAACCTCGACAATCCGCTCGCCTTCGATCACGACATGATGATGTTCGAGCAACGCGCCTCGTTCGAGGTCGAGCACGTTGCCGCCTTGAAGCACGGTAATGGTCATGAGCAAAAATCCTTATCGAGTCGTTGCGGCCGCACGCTTCGCATCCTTCACGAAGCGCGTGCCGACGAAACTGACGGCGGCCGCGAGCATCACGTAGAACGCGGGCGCCATGTTGCTGCCGGTGCGGGCGATGAGCCACGTGATCAGGAACGGCGCGAACCCGCCGAAGATCGTCACCGCGAAGTTGTACGCGACGGACAACCCGGTCGACAGCACCTTGGTCGGAAACAGCTCCGCGAACGCCGCGAGGATCGGCCCCGTATAGGCCGCGATCAGCACGCCGAACACGGCCTGGAACACGATCAGCGACGCGAACCCCGGCGCATGGTTGATCCACGAGAACATCGGCCACGCGAGCACGAGGATCGCGAGCGCCGAGCCGGACAGGAACACGCGGCGTCCCCACGCGTCGGCGAGTCGCCCGACGATCGGCGAGCAGCACATGATCATCAGCCCGCCGACCATGCCGGCCGTGAAGCCGGTCGATTGCGGCAGATGCAGCGTGCGCACGGAATAGGTCGGCATGTAGAACAGCAGCACGTAGGTGCAGACGGTCCACAGGATGACCATCGAGAAACTCGCGAACGTCTCGCGCGGATACGTGTGCAGCACTTCCTTCAGCGGCGAGCTTTCCTTCGCCTGCGATTCGACGGCGCTGAATGCGGGCGTCTCGTCGATATGGCTGCGAATGAAGTAGCCGACCGGCCCGACGACGATCCCGAGCAGGAACGGCAGCCGCCAGCCCCAGCTATGCAGCGCCTGCGTGTCGAGCGACGTCGTGACGAACGTGCCGGTCGCCGCACCGAGCAGCACCGCGAAGCCGATGCTCGACTGGATCCAGCTCGAGTAATACGCGCGCTTCTCCCGCGGCGCGTATTCGGTGAGGAACGCGGTGGCGCCGCCCATCTCGCCGCCGGCCGAGAAGCCTTGCAACAGCCGCGCGACGACGATCATCAGCGGCGCGGCGATGCCGGCCTGTTCGTAGGTCGGCGCGATCCCGATCAGCGCGGTGCCGGCCGCCATCAGCAGGATCGTGAGCGACAGCGCGGCCTTGCGTCCGACCTTGTCAGCATAGACGCCGAGCACGATGCCGCCCACCGGCCGCATGAAGAAGCCCACGCCGAACGTCGCGACGGTGAGCAGCACGGACGTCAGTTCGTTGCCGGTCGGGAAGAACAGCTTCGCGATGATCACCGCGAAGAAGCTGTAGACGGTGAAGTCGAACCATTCGAGACCGTTGCCGATCACGGTCGCGACGATGGCGCGGCGGCGCTGTTGCACCGCTGCATCGACGGCAGGCGCGGCGCGCGGGGAAAGCGTTCCTTGCATGGTCTCTTCCTTGGTCAGAAGACGGGGCGGCTGCCCCGCGTGAATCCCATGCTAAGGACAGCCGCAATTTTTTCTGAAACGAAAGATTCGCATGCCTGCATGCGCTGCACGCATGGATCGGGCGCGTGGTATTCAGGCCCCGGTTTGCTGCTCCGCCTGTTCGAACAGCCAGCGGGTGAACAGGCGGGCGGCCTGGTTCTGCGCGCGGTCGTTCGGCGAGATCACGTAATAGCCGCCGCCGTGGCTCGCGGACGCTTCCGTCACGCGCACGAGCAGGCCGGCTTCGATGCAGGCGTCGATCATGTAGCGCCAGCCGAGCGACACGCCCTGACCGAGTATCGTCATCTGCACGATCTGCGGATAGGAGTTGATCGTGATGTCCTGCGGCTGCGCCTTCTGCCGGTCGACGTCGTTCAGGTCGAACCATTCGGACCACGACATCCATTGGCGCTGGCCGTCTTCGAGGCGCAGCAGCGTTTCGTTCGCGAGATCGGCCGCGTCGAGCGTGCGGCCGGCCAGATAGCCGGGCGCGCAGACGGGGAACACCTCCTCGTCGAACAGCCGGCGCGCGGTGTATTCGGCCGGCGCCTGCTGGCGCACGTAGTAGACGCCGACGTCGAATTCCGCGGGCGACATCGACGCAAGGCCGTCGCGCACGATCAGGCGCAGCTTGATGTTGGGATAGGTGGCGCGAAAGTCCGGCAGCCGCGGCGTGAGCCACAGCAGCGCGACGCCGGACGAGCACGCGATCGTCAGTTCGAGATCGCCGTACGGTTTCATCACGTCGTGCGTGGCTTCCGCGCATTGCACGAGCAGACGGTGGACTTGCGCCGCGTATTGCTCGCCGGCGATCGTCAGCCGCAGCGAACGGTGTTCGCGCACGAACAGCGAGCGGCCGAGGAATTCCTCGAGCTGCTGGATCTGGCGGCTGATCGCGCTTTGGGTCAGGTGCAGTTCGGCGGCGGCTTTCGTGAAACTCGCGTGCCGCACGGCGGCTTCGAACGCGATGAGGCACTGAAGGGGCGGCAGGGGCGTGATGCGCATGGCGGGCAGGGGAGTCAGGGGAGGCGCTGCCTCCATGATACGGGCGGACCTGACGAAAATCGCCACTCGTGACGGGGCTGTGGATTCGCCCTATTCGTGCGAAGATTGCGCGAAACAATACCGACACGTATCCGAGAACGACGTGACCCCTATCGAACCCTGAGAGCAAAGTGAAAGCCGTACACCCACCCTGGATGCCCGTCGCGCTGGCCGAACTCGGCATCCGCCGCCACCCGCCGGGCAGCATCAACCCGCGCATCGTCGAATACAACAACCAGACGAACCTGGTCGGCTACGACGACAAGATTTCCTGGTGCTCGTCGTTCGTGAACTGGTGCATGGCGCACGCCGGATTCCGCGGCACCGGCTCCGCGCTCGCGCGCTCGTGGCTCGAATGGGGCAAACCGCTGGAGCGCCCGGTCTACGGCTGCATCGCGATCCTGACGCGGGATGATCCGACGAGCTGGAAAGGGCATGTTGGTTTCTACCTGCGGCACGACGCCGAACACGTTCACCTGTTTGGCGGCAACCAGCTGGAAGAGGTCCGGGAACTTGCGTATCCGTTGCATGAAGTGATCGGATACCGTTGGCCGGCTACCGAGTGACCGTGCAGCGGTAACACACAACAATCCAGAACAAGGAGCCCGCAGTGCAAACCGGAAATCTCCGCCTCTACGCGGATGTGCAATACACGAGCCATTATGCGATGTCGGTCTTCGTCGCGCTCGAGGTTGCAATGCTCCATAAAATTTGGCCGGCCTGTTATTTCTAACAGGTCTTTCCTCTCAGTGGAAACGTTTATCTACAAAATCGAGTAACTCAACACGGTTGCTCGGAGACCGATTTAGCGTGCATTTTGTAGAATTGCACATGCTCCTGAAGGAGGCGAAGCGATCGGGCGTTTCAATCCTGGATAGTGAAGGAGTCGGTCCGCTGCTTGTTTCGACGTTAATTGCTGTAAGAAATGCCCTTGTTGTCGATGCGAAAGATTAGAAAGCATTGAAACATAAAATGATGTCGGTTGTCGGGAGACTGTTTTTACGTTTGTTATCAAAGCGGATAGGTCGTTGTGGCAAAATCTCTTTCGACCTTTCGCGCTGCCTCCGATTTACGTTCATTTTTTCGTCCAGAGGAGATATTCGAGATGGGTAGGTTGCCCAATTCGTTGATGCTTGACGCGGGTATCGAGCAGACGAACCGAACGCTCGTCCTGGAAACGCCCCTCGGGGCGAAGGTACTGTTGCCCCAACGCGCCATGGGCGAATCGCGCGTGGGCCGGGATTTCGAGCTCACAGTGGACGTCGTGACCCGGGAGCGCGCGCTTCATTTGAAGAAGCTGATGGCGCAACCTGTCACATTATGGGTGCGTCAAGCCGACGAGTCGTACCTGCCTTGGCATGGCTACGTCCATGCAACGCGACGCCTCGGAGCGGACGGGGGACTCGCTTACTATCAGCTTTCGTTTTCGTCGTGGATGCGCTTTCTGCAGTACCGCAAGGACGCGCGCATTTTCCAGGACCTAACGACCGCCGACATCCTGACTAAAGTGTTCAGCGGCCATTCGCAGGCGCGCGGTCATTTCCGGCTCGATGTGAAAGACCCGGGCGCGGTTCGCTCGTACTGTACTCAGTACGAAACCGACCACAATTTCGTCCATCGGTTGATGGAGTCGGAGGGATGGTTCACGTATGTCGAGCATGCAGAGGACGGTAAGTCGCATACGATTGTCGTGACCGACGACCTCTTCAATTGCAAAGCGCTCGCTACCCAGCGAGTACCGTTCTATCGCGGCGACCGAGACGGCCAGGCTGGCACACTCGTCGAATGGAGCGGCGAGCGTACGACGCAAAGCGTCGGATATGCGTTCAGCACGGCGGATTACAAACGTCCGGCACGCACGTTGCAGCGGGCGGACCGGTCCACGGTTGACCAAGGCGATATCCCGCAGGAGTTGGAAGTCTACGAATACGCGGGCCACTATAGCTTTCCAGTCACCGGCGAGTCCTACGACCGTGGCGAGCGCGCTATGCGAATTCGGCTGGAAGAGATGGCCTCGCGCAGCAAACGGTTTTTCGGGGTGGGCAGTGTTCCGTGCATGGACGCCGGTCGATGGTTCACGCTCGAAGACCATCCCGAGCACGACGCAGACAAGCCTGAGGACCGCGAGTTCGCGATTCTTGGCGTGCGTTGGGCTATCCAGAACAATCTGCCGTTGGGCAACAGCCGCCCCTTTCCGGGTAGCCTGCAGCGACGCCTGTCGCGTCTGCGTGCCGAATACAAGGACCGGCAGGCCGCATTCGTATCGAAGGACCCGTTAGGCAATGAAAGTTTCGTGCTGGCCGAAATCGAGGTCCAGCGCCGCTCGGTGCCATTCCGCAGCCCGTTCGAGCACAGAAAGCCGGTCATGCATATGCAGACCGCCACTATCGTGGGACCGGCGGGTGAGGAGGTGTACACGGACGAGTTGAACCGGGTGAAGGCTCAGATGCACTGGGACCGTCTGGGGAGCAATAACGAGACGTCATCGTGCTGGATGCGGGTAATACTGCCGCACGCCGGCAAGGGATTCGGCGGTGTGTTCGTCCCTCGAATCGGGCAGGAAGTGGCCGTCAATTACCTCGACGGGGATTGCGACCGGCCGGTCGTCAGTGGAGTGCTCTTTCACTCTGTCAACACGCCACATTGGCATTCGAACGGCCTGCTGTCCGGTTTCAAGTCGCAGGAGTACAGCGGTCAGGGTTTCAATCAACTCGTCTTCGACGACTCCACGTCGCAGAACCGGGCGCAGCTTTTCAGCTCGACGGCGAATTCATATCTTCACATCGGCTATCTCATCGACCACAGCGGCAATACGCGCGGCAACTACCTTGGCACTGGCTTCGAACTGAAGACCGAGGCGTCAGGCGCCCTGCGGGCCGGACGCGGGCTCTACGTATCGACCTACGCCCGCGGCGGCACGTCGAGTCAGCCGCTGGATGTGAAGGAAGCCACGCAACACCTTATCGATTCGAGCGGCGTGATTCAGCATCGCTCACTCGCTGCTGCTGACGGCCAGGCCGAGACCCTGGACGATGCACAGGACGCCATCAAGGACTTCGCTGCGACGACGCGGAGCGATGCACAGGGCTCTATGGCGGGCGGCAGGACAGCGGGTGGCGGCACCGGAAGCGCCAATGCGTTTTCGCAACCCGTCATGTTGCTTGCGAGCCCGGCTGACATGGGCCTGTCGACACAGAAGTCGCTCCACGCAGCAGCTACCCAGCACGTCAATTTGGTTAGCGGAGAGAGCACCTACGTTTCGGTGGCGAGGTCGTGGATTGCCAGTATTGGCGAGAAATTAAGCTTCTTCGTGCAGAATGCCGGTATCAAGCTGTTTGCCGGCAAAGGCAAGGTCGAAGTGCAGGCGCAGTCGGACAACATCGAACTTACGGCAGACAAGACTGTAAAGGTCGTGTCCACTTCCGATTCGGTGAACGTTACAGCCCAGAAGGAAATCACCCTTACCGCCGGCGGCGCATCGATTCGCATCGCCGAAGGTAAGATCTTCATCCATGCGCCGGGGCTGGTCGAGGTCAAGGGCAGTCCGCTCATCTTCGATGGCCCGGCGGGCGATAGCGCGTCGGCGCAGCTTGCGCCTTCAAAGTCGTGCGCCCAGCAGTTCGCAGCCGCAGCGCAGGCCGGCTCGGCACTCGTGTAGGGCGGTCGGCATGGTTCACTACGTTATCGTTGAAGTCGTCAACGGGAAGCTCGAGTTGCCTGGCGTGCCGCCGGTCTATGAAGTCGGTGAATTGGTTCCTGCGGCGCGTCCCGAACTCGAGGGCGTGGCTCCCGTGTTGTACTGCGCCGAGCATCCCGAGCTGCAATTGCCAGCGTTGAGAAAGCGCGCCGAATCGGACCTGGAGAATGGCTTGCCGCCGGTCGTTTGCGCCATTGTCGAATGCGGCAAGGCGACGGGCCGGCTTCAGCAACATCTGTCGAACCGGTTGATACTGCAGGCGCCGATTTCGGGCGATGCGGTCTTCCGCTACTACGACCCGCGCGTGTTTCCGCACTTGGGTCGCATCTTGAAGGCCGAGCAGATGGATGCGCTTCTGGGGCCGGTTGCAACGTGGACGTACCTCGACCCCGTAAGCGGATGGACGGTGGTCAACGGCGCGGCCGAACCGGAAGCCGCCTTCGCGGTTACTGCGGACCAGCACGCACGAATTGCGCGCATCGAGTTGGTTCAGCGCGGGCTTGACCTACTCCGTTGCAATGGTACGGCGCCTCGTCCCGATATGTCGGCGCTGCTCGACGCGCAACTTGCAAAAGGAGAGGCTCACGGGCTCGCCGGTGGGGACCTGCTTGCTTTTGCACTTCACGGCACACTCGTTTCCCCCTGCTTTGACCGTCACCCGCGTGTTCGGGCCATTCTGCAGGCGCCGCGGAAAGGCCCGTATGCTGAAGCGGTAGCGAACTGGAGCGCGGCAGACTGGGAAGCGATTGCTCGCGAGAGCCTCCAATATCAATGAGCCCGGGTGGCGGCACGAGAGAGATAAAGAATGGCACTCGACACGAATTTTGCGAGTATTTCGCAGCTCACGCAGTCCGCGATGCAGACCAGTTCGCGTGCGCCGAATTCATGCAGCATGTGCAAGAAGAAGGGATTGCCGATTCTGCCTGTCCGCTACGGGGTCGTGGCCAACTCCAAGGCTCACAGCTCTGCTGGCGCGATGTCGCTCATGGGCGGAAAGTTTGGCGACGGCGTCGTCGGTATCGCGCTCAAAAAGGCAAAGTACACGCTGCGCACCCTGCGCTACGGCTATGTGTATATCTTCTATCCAAAGACACAGCGATGGCAGATATACGCGGTTACGGCGGAAGGATACTTGTACGACTATCCGGTCGGCATCAAGCTCGACCGTAGTTTCGAGAAACCGTTCAGTTGCCACCAACCTGGGCATGCGCAACTGGCTCAATGCATCACCGTTGAAGACGCCGAACATGCCGGAACCGTGTATCTGGCGTTCAGCGATGAGCTTTGGACACAGAAAGTCCGAGACACCTACGCGAAGAACTTCATGGGTTGTCGTGACAAGCGGATGCAGAAGTTCGATGCAACCGCCTGGTATAACGGCAGCATGAACCAGCCGCACGCGGATAGCCTGGACCATCTCGAGGGGCTACTGAGCGAATACAAGGGCGGTCGTCCCGATGCGCTCGTTACCGGTTGCTTTCCGTACCATGACCGTGCCGGGCAGCAGCCGGCCCTGAAAAAGGCGATGGATTCCATACTACCGGACAAGGGGCTGTTCTTCGCGTTGTGGGACCCGGTTGGCATCACGCAGGAACTCAATTTTGAGCAGCGCGTTGCTTTCGGCGCAGCGCTTGCGCCGTATGAACACGGAATATGGGCCTCCAGCGCAATCGACGCGCTGCAAAAGGCGGTCGTGGTTTCGGCGAAAGAGGACGTGGAACGTGCCGCCGGCATGCTGGAAGCCAATACTTATGAGGGCATGGGCCTCGGGGCTCTGTTCGATGGTGGCAAGGCGCTCGAGAAGCGGCTCAAAAGCATTGAGACGCAGAAGGAATCTGAACTTGCAACAGCCGGACCGGAGGCATGGAAGCCCTACACAACCCACTATCGGCAGCAGGCTATCGTCGACTTTCGGCAACAGATGGCGAACGCGATGAAGTCGGAGCAGGCGAGCACGCTTATACCGCTGTCGCAAGACCATCAGGCGTGGCTGTCCAGTTCAGCATTGCTGAACGTTTTCGAGTCGGATTACGAGCCGGGAAGCTGGAGATGTGGGCTGAACTATACCAACACATTTACGCGATGCATCGAAGGCTCGGCTGACCGCAAGAATGCCGTCGATGTGCTCGTCAAATGGGCTAAAGGCAACGTATCCGATACCCGTAATCCGCTGTTGCGGGCGTTCGTCCTAAACAGCCCGGTGCTGGCTGAGAAGGTCAAGGAGGCGTCCGGCTATCCGTACATGGAACTGAGGGAGTTCGTCGCGAAGCTCATAGAGTCGTACAGCAAGATAGAGGGCGTGGAAGAGTCGAAGGATAAGGGCGTCAAAGTTGCTGTTGCGAAGGCGTTAGCATGGCTTCTCCATGAGACAGGTGGGCCCGTGGCCGAAGCTATCAGCGCGAGTGTAGATACGGCTGCAACCAAAGTGCTGTATGCGACTCTGTGCATGCGAACGAAACAGCTGTTCGAGTTTAAGGTCGTATACGGTTCGGTAAACCAATGGGTGAACTACATCGCCCGTCAGATGCAGGAAGTGATGCCGGGCCGGCAGAAAATCAGTGTCCAGGACCTGAAAAAGCAGCTTCAGGACAAGGCCTCCGTAGGCGGAGGCGTAGACGCGGAGATCAAGGCGAAGCAGTTCGTGCCAGTCGAAAGCCCGGCGACAGAGGCCGCTGCCCTGGCTGGCGTCAAAGCCAAACCCGGCTTCGAGAAATTGGCCAGTGCGACGTTGACACCCGACGTGGTCGAGACGATTTACATGCCGAAATTTAGGCTCATGACGAAGGGGGAGCCTGGGTTTGCGGGCATCGGGGCGATATTCAGTGCTATCAATCTTCGCTTTGCTCGGGAAGAATTGAAGAAGGCGAATCGGTTCAATCAATCGGAGGCCGGCATCAAGTTCAACAACGCCATTGGTGGACTCGTGGCGAGTGTTGCGCAATATGGTTCGGCTGCAATTGACACCGTCGGAAAGGCTGGGGCTCAGTTGGGTACAGGCTGGCTTCGACTAGAACGTTTCCTCAACGTCGCGGGGAGGTACGGCGGCGCGGTGGTTGGGCTCGTGTCTGCTGCGATTGACATCTATCATGCCGTGCAGGATTTCAAGGAAGGTAATGTGACGATGTTTATACTGGATGCCGCATCAGCGGTTGTCGGTCTTGCCCTCGCTTACTCTGTCATATTCCTTTCGGCATCCGCTGCAGCGGTCGTGGCCCTGCCGCTTCTGCTTATCGCTGCCCTTATTGGTATCCTCATCAACTACTTCAAGGGTAAGGAAGTGGATGAGTGGCTTGAGCGATGTTTTTTTGGTCTGAAAGAGGCCAAAGAGCGGTTCCCCACTCTGGCCGAAGACCAAAAGGCATTTACGGCAATGCTTTCGTGATGGAGAAAAAAGATGGCATTTGACGGACTCTCGTGGTACCGCCTGAACCGGCCGGTCAGCGAGGAGGAGCAGGCTGCCCGCCTCGCAATCGGACAGCCTGCGTCTGACACGGCTAAGGATGAGCGTTCAGTATTCTCGATGAGCGATACTTGCCTAGAGGTCCGAGACGGAAACTATTCGGAGAAGGGCTGGGGGGTCTTTGCGTTTATGTTACCGGGGCTCGGTTCGTTGGCATTCACGGCGGCCCTTCTTTGGATGATGACTCATGTACCTCCTATCTACGAGCAGCGGGGACAACTGGGGCTCATTTATGGAGTGCTTTCGTTTTTCTTGTTTGTCGCGCTCGGTTTCTCGGGAATTGGCATTTGGGCATTGACACGCGACTGTTTCAATTACACCTGCAAGCCCGTCCGGTTTAACCGGCGTGACCGGATGATTTACGCGTTCAAGCACAATGGCCCTGGCGGGGTTGTATCGGTACCCTGGGATAGCGCCTTCCTGTACGTCGAACGCAAACCCAGAAGCGGCCCCACGCGCACGGCGCCGCGCGTGGTTCGTTGCCTGGTTCTTGACGACAAGGGGATGGTCAAGGATACATTCTCGATGGGAACGCGAGTTGTCCTGTCGTCCGATGAGGGAAGCGTCGGGGGACAGGAGGTCATGAAAGTCCTCTACCAGGACTTTGAGTTCTACCGGCGATTTATGGAAGAAGGCCCCGCTTCGCTGCCCCCGGTGACCGAGTTCCTGCCGAAGGGAGCCTCCCTGCGCAATTCGCTGAGGTTGAATTTCGACGGAACCTCGGGCCTACTTAAGTCGGGCAATCCGATAGTGTGGCTGGTGGTGGCGGTCGGGGCACTTCCCGCATTCTCTCAATCCCTATTGCATTGGCTCGCCCAACTGACTTGCCGCGAACCGGTATGGCCGGACGATATCGAGCGGGCGTGCAATGCTGCGACGCCGTCCAACGGCCTTACAGCATGAGCCGCCGGTTCATTCGTCAGGGCGATAAGACTGACCGCAACGGGGTTGTGGTTGAGGGTATCGCAGGCACCTCGTTGCAAGGCCAACCTTTCGCTTATCTGGGCGCCCCGGTTCAATGTCCCGCCTGTGGCACGACGGGTGTCATCATAAGCGACGGCTCGCCACGTGCGATGACGATGATGGGTAAGCAGGTCGCATTAGAGAACGATTTGTGCCAATGTAAATGTGAGCCACTGCCAAAGCTGATTTCGTCCCAGGCTCTCGGTTCAATAAAGACATGACGGCGCGTCGCTGCCTGTTGCAGGGCAACGGGCGCGGTTGTTGAAACGTATCAGCCACGGGCTCGTTGCCGCTCGCGATGAGTTGTACGGTCATTTCCTATCATGATGCGGACGATTGCAGGGATGGCGTGCGCAAGATGTTTGATCCGCTTGATAGCCATATAGCCGATGGCGTGCCAAGGCGACGGCGCATGACCGTGAATGGCCACCTTCGCAGTGGATGACCATCGATACGATTTCTATCGGTAGGGCTTCGACAAAGGAGTGAATCGCCTGAGCCTGCTCCGCGGTGAACGTGCGGGCGAGTTTGTCCCGCGGCCTCTTCGATAGATTCGGGTTCAGGAAATCGGTGTCCGCAAAGCTCAGTCGCCGCAGATGGCCCTGAATCAAGCGTACGCTCATGCCGCGCGCATACATGCTGATGACGTGATCATCGAAGCCGGGCAGCCGGCATTGATACTTGCCGGCCAATTGCCGTTCGAACGTTGCCTGCTGGTCATGCGGAATATCCAGCTTCAGTTCGCCGTTGGGGCGTGAGGAACGTCTTGGTGCGGGTGCCATTGCGGTTGCCGGCCTTGCCTTGCTCGGTCCCGGCTTCTGGATGGTGGCTCATCTCGGCCGCGAGCATGCGCTCGGCCAACCGCTTCCCGAGCTGGCCGGCCAAGCCCGATTCGCCCCAGGATCGACTCGGCGTTCTTGCCCTGAACCTGGGCAAGCAACTGATCGTCAGTTCGTCGGGAAACACCTTCAGCGCCTTCGGATTCTTGCTTTTCTTGATCACTGTTGCATCGGTCATAGGACGTTAGTTCCGTTATCGTTTCATGACCTCGGCACACTGAAAGTCTGACAGGCTCCCGCATCGTGATCCCACCTAGTTCTTTGCCACAGCTTCGGTTTCCGTCCGCGGTCCACCCGCCGCCTCATTCCTGCTCCACCCACCCCCAAGCGACCGATACAACGCCACCGCCGCGAGCGCATGTTCGCGCTTGACCTGATTGAGCGAATCCGAATCCCGCAGATAAACCTCCTGCGCCGACAGCACATCCAGAAAATCCGTCGCGCCGCCCTTATAGAGCTGATTCGCCAGCCCGAGCGCTTTATCGGAAGCCGCCAATGCGCTACCCAGCCTTCGCGTCGCCTCATTGGAACTGACGAGATTCGCACGCGCATCCTCGACTTCCCGCAGTGCTTGCAGCATCGTCTGCCGTAACCCGAGTTCCGACTCGCGCATCCGGCTTTCGCTCTGCGAGATATCGGCGGTAATCCGCCCCGCGTTGAAGATCGGGCTCGTCGCGCTCAGTGCCGCGCTGAACAGGTTATCGGTCAACGTCGGCAGCCCGAGATAGGAAGCCGCCAGAATCCCGTCCGTCAGGTTCAACGAAAACTTCGGATACCGCTCGGCCTTCGCCACGCCCACTTGCGCTGCACGTCGCTCGACCTGCGCATAGGCAGTCAGCACATCCGGCCGCCGCAACAACGCCTGCGAAGGCAGCGTCCCCGGCGCGCCAATCGGCGGCGCGGGAATCTCCCCGGCCTGCGCCAGCACGAGCCGATCGACCGATTCCGGCGTCCGCCCCGAATACACGGCGATCAGATTGAGCTGATGCGAAATCTGCGCCTGCGTCGGCGGAATCCGCGCCTCGAGCGCGTCGAGCTGGTTTTGCGCACGCGTCACGTCGAGTTCCGTCGACAGCCCGAACGCCTGCCGCTTGCGTGTGAGTTCGAGCGCATGCTGCCGGATCTTCGCGTTGTCCTGCAGGATCTTCAATTCCTGCTGCGCCCAGCGCAGATCGATATACGCGGATGCCGCATCGGCGGCAAGCGCAAGGCGCATCGCATCTTCCGCGTGCTTTTGCCCGACCAACTCCGCTTGAGCGGCCAGCAAATCGAGCCGTTCACCGCCGAACACATCGGGCGACCAGCTCAGCGCGAGCCCGGCCCCAGCCTGCCGCACATAACCGAGCGGCGGCGGCGTGTTCTGCCGCGCGTCGGCCGCATGCGCGGTCGCGTCGAGTTCGGGCAGCAGCACCGCGCGTTTCTGCACGGTCAGCGCCTGCGCCTGCTTCACGCGTTCGGCGGCGGCTTGCAGATCGAGGTTCCCGTCGAGCACCGTCGCGATCAGCCGGTCGAGCACGGGGTCGTGGAACTGCGCCCACCAGGCAGCCGCATCGATGTCCGCGCGCGGCACGTCGGTATCCCACGCGGTGGGCGCGAGCGTCTGAACGGATTCGTTCAGCGCCGGATGCTGCGCGGGCTGCACCGCACACCCTGCGGCGAATGCGCTGACGGCCAGCGCGACGAGTAGCTTCTTCATGATGATGATCCCTGGGCCTCAGTGCGCGTCCGGCGGCGGCGCGTTCAACGTAATGGGTTTGGAAAACACGACGGCAAGCAGCGCGACGACGAAGCACAGCGACAGCGCGTAGTACGCATCCGCATAGGTGAGCGTCAGCGCTTCGCGATAGATCAGCCGATGCAGGTTCGCGAGCCCGGCCTGAGCGGTGTTCAGCGTATTGCCGGCCACCGAGCCCCAGTACGCGGCCTGGCGATCGAGCAGCGACGCGACCTGCGGTTCGCCGGCGCTCACGTGTTCGTTCAGCCGCAGGTAATGAAAATTCAGCCGGTCGTTGAGCATCGTCGCGCTCACCGCGATACCGATCGCGCCGCCGAGGTTGCGCATCAGGTTGAACAACCCGCTCGCCGATTTCAGGCGCGACTGCGGCAGCGAACCAAGCGCCATCGTCACGATCGGCGGCACGCTGAACTGCTGGCCGATGCCGCGCAGCGCCTGCGGCAGCAGCAATTCCTGCCAGCCCCAGTCGTGCGTGATCGGCGTGTACAGGTAGCAGCCGAGGCCGAAGCAGATCAGCCCGAACACGAGCAGCGCACGCATGCTGACGTAGCGCGCGGCGAACGCATACGCACACAGCGCGATCAACTGGAACGCGCCGACCGACAGCAGCGCGATACCGATCTGCAGCGAGCTGAACGCACGCACCTGCGCGAGAAACAGCGGCGTCAGGAACACGGTCACGAAGATCCCGATGCCGGTCACGAACGACAGCAGGCTGCCGATCCCGAAGTTGCGCACGGCGAGCGCGCGCAGGTCGACGATCGGGTCTTTCGCGGTCAGCGCATGCACGATGAACAGGAAGCCGCAGATGCCGGAGAGCCACGCGCAGATCACGATCGCGTCGTCGCCGAACCAGTTCTTGCGCGGGCCTTCCTCGAGCACGTATTCGAGGCAGCCGAGGAAGCCCGACATCAGCACGATGCCGAGATAGTCGCCGCGCTTGATGAGGCTGAGATCGGGCGCGTCGATATGCACGTAGCGCGGCACCAGCGCGGCGACCGCGATGCCCGGCACGAGGTTCAGGTAGAACAGCCAGTGCCACGACCATTGATCGGTGATCCAGCCGCCGATCACGGGGCCGATCGCCGGCGCGAGCGATGCGAGCGCGCCGATGGTCGTCGACGCGATCAGCCGCTGCCTGCCGGGGAACAGCACGAACGCGGTCGTGAACACGGTCGGGATCATCGCGGCGCCGAGCGCGCCCTGCAGCCCGCGAAACAGGATCATCGAGTTGATGTCCCACGCGAGCCCGCACAGCATGCTGGTGATCGTGAAGCCGACGGCCGACGCGGCGAACAGCCAGCGCGTCGACATCACCTTCGACAGCCAGCCCGACATCGGGATCACGATGATCTCGGCGATCAGGTACGCGGTCTGCACCCACGACAGTTCGTCCTGGCTCGCGGACAGCCCGCCGCCGATGTCGCGCAGCGACGACGCGACGATCTGGATGTCGAGCGTCGCCATGAAGAAGCCGACGCACATCAGCGCGAACGCGAACACGCGCTGTCTGGTCGGTTGCGACGCCGGGTCGCCGGAAAACGCGGTGGTCATCGTCGGCTCCCGCTCAGTGCTGGTGGTCGGTATGCACGGTCACGACCGCGGACAGGCCGGGGCGCAGCACCTGCTCGATGCCGGGCTGCGGATCGAGATGCACGCGCACCGGCACGCGCTGGACGATCTTCGTGAAGTTGCCGGTCGCGTTCTCGGGCGGCAGCACGCTGAAGGTGGCGCCGGTCGCGGGCGCCAGGCTGTCGACGCGGCCGTGCAGGCGCGTGCTCGACGCATCGAGCGCGACGTCGACGCGGTCTCCCGCGCGCATCTTGCGCAGCTGGTCTTCCTTGAAGTTCGCGTCGATCCACAGGCCGGAGGCCGGCACGACCGTCAGCAGCGGCACGCCGACGTTCGCGAGCATCCCGACGCGCCCCGTGCGGTTGCCGACGTAGCCGTCGACCGGCGAGCGGATCGTCGTGTATTCGACGTTGAGCGCCGCGACGCGCTGCGCGGCGAGCGCGGTGTTCACGCGGGCCCGCGCATCGGCGAGCTGCGCGCCGAGCACGTCGAGCTGCCGCTTCGATGCGAGCAGCGCGGCGTCGCTGCGTTCGACGGCCGCGCCGGCCTTCGAGTAGTCGGCGTCCGCGCGCTCGACGATCTGGTTGGATACGGCATCCGACTTCACCAATTCGCGGTAGCGCACGCGGTCCGACGCGGCGCGCGTCAGCTCGGCCGACGACGCGTTCTTGTCCGCCGCGTGCTGGCCGATCACCGCGTATTGCAGTTGCTGCTTCGCTTCGAGTTCGGTCACAGCGGAGCGCGCGCTGTCGACTTCGGCGCTGGCCTGCGCGAGCTTCGCGTCGTAGTCGCGCGCATCGAGCTGCACGAGCACGTCGCCGGCCTTCACGCGCTGGTTGTCGGTCACGAGGATCTTGTCGACGAAGCCGTTGACCTTCGGTGCGAGCACGGTCACGTCGCCGCCGACGTACGCGTCGTCGGTGCTTTCCTGGAAGCGCAGCACGAACAGCCAGTCGAGCGCGGCGGCCGCGACCACGACGACGACGGCGCCCACCGCGATGCGCATCCACGGTACGCGGCGTTGCTGCTTGGCGGGCCGCTCGGTTGTGGCTGCTTCGCGTGACGAGGCAGCGTCTTGGGTCGTATCCATCGATTCACCTATGTATATGCACTTATTAAAACGATCGACGGCACGACGTCGATCGGGGAAAGGGTTAGCGTTCCGGCAGGTTGTGCGTGATGCGGAACAATTCGTCTCTCAGTCGGGCCGCCTGCACCGACCCGAAGCACCGCTCGAACGCTTCCTGCGCGGCGAGCCAGTGCACGTGCGCATCGGCCACCTTCGTTTCGCCGTGCGCGGTCAGCGCGAAGGTCTGACCGCGGCACGGTGGCTCGATCCGCCCCGTCACCAGCGCCGCGCCGACGAGCGGCTTGAGCGCGCGCAACAGCGCGGTGCGTTCGATCACCAGCACGTTCGACAGCGTCGCCATCGTCAGGCCGGGCCGTTCGCGCAGCAGCGCGAGGATGCTGTATTGCGACGGCGTGACGCCCGCCCGCGACAGGTAGCGCTCGTAGAACTGCGAGATCCGCCGGGCGGCTTGCCGGACCGCGAAGCAATCGTCATCGGTGAGCGTGGTCTTGTGCATGTGCACATGTTAGGTGGCGACGCGGCGCGAAGCGAGGGGCGCGGCGGGATCAGATTGGTGTCGTGGCTGTATCAATCGGCGTCGGAAACGCGCATTCGCGCGCCCGGCGTCACGCCGCTGCCGGAACGATCCAGCCTTCGCGGTCGCAGTACGCGGCCGTGTAGTCGATGAACGCCTTCACCTTCGCGGGCAGCAGCGCGCGGTTCGCGTACGCGAGCTTGATTTCGACGAACGCGTCGACGAGATCGGCTTCTTCCAGCAACTGCACGAGCGCGCCCGATGCGAGTTCGGCCTGGACGAGCGTCTTCGGGACGACGCCGATGCCGAAGTCGTGCATCACCATTTCGCGGTTGAACACGGGGCTGTTCGACGAGATGTCGAAACGGAACGGCACGGTGAGCATGTCGCCGTCGACCCGGAACGACAGCGCCGGGCGGCGCAGCGACGGCGAGATCGGCACGAACGCGTGATCGGCGAGGTCGGCCGGCGTCTCGGGGCGCGCATGCGTCTGCAGATACGCAGGCGTCGCGACGATCACGACCGGAATGCGCTCGACCAGCCGCACGACGGTCGATTCGCTCGTCAGCATGTACGGCACGACGATGCCGATGTCGTAACCTTCGCCGACCAGATCGACCGGGCGCTCGGTCAGCGTGACGTCGAGGCGCACGTTCGGATGCGCGCGCTTGAAGCCGGCGATCAGCGGCACGAGCCGGTTCAGCGCGGCCGTCGTATGCGCGACGAGGCGCAGCAGGCCTTCGGGTTCGCGCGTGTGCGTCTGCGCTTCCACTTCCAGCGCGTCGAGTTCGTCGAGCACGGCCGCGCAACGCTCGTAGATGCGTTCGGCCGTTTCGGTCAGCGACACCTGGCGGGTCGTCCGGTGCAGCAGCCGGCTGCCGAAACGCGCCTCCAGATCCGCGACCGCACGCGATACGACCGGCCGTGCGAGGCCGTGCATGTCGGCGGCGCGCGTGAAGCTGCGCATCTCCACCACCGACCGGAAGATGCGCAGCTTGTCGATGTAGTCCATGTCGGTCTCCTTGACGCGATGGCCGGCCGCCGGCCGCTGTTACGGCGGAGTGTACATTGACTTTATGCATATGCACATATAAATTGCCGAACATGAACGACACCTCGATTGCCCAGGCGTGCAACTGTCTCGCGCTGCGTCAGGCAGCGCGCTTCGTCACGCAACTGTACGAACGCCATCTGGCCCCGGTCGGCGTCACGCCCGCCCAGTTCTCGATCATGGCGAACCTCACGCGCCACCCGGGCCTCCTGATGAGCGAACTTGCCGACATGCTCGTGATGGACCGCACGACCTTGCTGCGTGCGCTGAAGCCGTTGCAGCGCGACGGTTTCGTCTCGACGGCGGCGTCCGAGCACGATGCACGCGCGCATGCGCTGCACCTCACGAAGCTCGGCGAGCGTACGTTCGCGCAGGCAAAAGTCGCGTGGCAGGCCGCGCAGGACGAATTCGACACGCAGTTCGGCCGCGAGCGCGCGAAGGCGTTGCGCAATGAATTGTTCAGCCTGACGGCGGAACGGTAGGCGGGGCTGGCGTGGCGGTGTGGCGATCAACTGGCGCGAAATTCAGGCCATTGGTCAGCTTGGAAGTAGTCGATTGCTGGAATTGGTTTTGATGATGTCCGGTTTGATGGTGATCTGGACAGTTTTTATTTCCAGTTGTAGAGTCCTCTGACTGTTTTCACGAACCGGCGCCGCCGCCGGTACGCGTCACGAGGAGCAACCGATGCTGCAGTTGAGTGACCGCGACGACGCCATGTTGCGCGGGGATTTCGGCGACGGCGTCGCCCGCGCGATGCGGATCGTCGCGCGCACCGCGCAGGTGATGTCCGCGCCGCACCTGATCGACATTACGTCCGCCCATATCGATGGCTGTCTGTATCACGGCCAGACGAGCCTCGACTTCGTCGACTATTTCGTCGACACGGGCGCGAAGGTCGCGGTGCCGACCACCTTGAACGTCGGGTCGCTCGACCTGATCCATCCCGAGCTGTACCACGGCGACCGCACGATCCAGCGCGATGCGCAGCGCCTGATGGACGCGCATCTGCAACTCGGCTGCGAATCGAGCTTCACGTGCGCGCCGTATCAGCTGAAGAATCGTCCGGCGAAGGGCGAGCAGATCGCGTGGGCCGAGTCGAATGCGATCGTGTTCGCGAACTCGGTGCTCGGCGCGTGCACGAGCCGCTACGGCGATTTTCTCGATCTGGCCGCCGCGATCACCGGGCGCGCGCCGTACGCGGGGCTGCATGTCGACGCGAACCGCGCCGCGCGGATCGTGTTCAATGCGCCCGATTTCAGCCGCTTGCCGTCGCGCGACATCTATTTCGCCGCGCTCGGTTTGGCGGTCGGCAAGGTCGCAGGCGCGGTCGTGCCGGCGATCGTCGGGTTGCCGGCGGACACCACCGAGGACGAACTCAAGGCGCTCGGCGCGGCCGCCGCGTCGAGCGGGGCCGTCGCGCTGTTCCATGCGGTCGGCGTGACGCCCGAGGCGCCGACGCTCGACGCCGCGTTGCACGGCCGCGCCGCGCAGCGCACGGTCGATATCGCGATGGCCGATCTCGACGAGATTCGCCGCACGCTGAATCACGGTGCGGCCGGCGACGCGCTCGTCGCGGTCGCGCTCGGCACGCCGCATTTTTCGCTGGCCGAATTCCGCACGCTCGACACGTTGCTCGACGCGTTCGACGGCAAGCCGGCGTGCGACTTCTACGTGAACACGAGCCGCTTCATTCTGTGGGAACTGGAGCAAGCCGGCCTCGCGGAGAAATTCGCCGCGCGCGGCATCCAGATCGTCGTCGATACCTGCACGTACATCACGCCGGTGATGAAGCAACTGTCGGGGCTGGTGATGACCAACTCGGGGAAATGGGCGTCGTATGCGCCCGCGAACATCGGCGTGACGGTCGCGTACGGCAGCATGCGCGAATGCGTGCGCTCCGCGTACGAAGGCAAGGTGCGATTCGATGACTGAAACGACGGGCACATTCTTGACGGGCGACACGCTCGTGCCGGGCAGCGCGTGCGCGCGCCCGTTCATCCTCGACAAGCCGCTGAGTTTCTGGGGCGGCTACGACTCGGGCGCGGGCCGGATCGTCGACCGCGGGCATCCGCAGGCCGGCGCGAGCCTCGCCGGCAAGGTGATGGTGATGCCGCACGCGAAGGGTTCGAGCTCGAGCAGCAGCGTGCTCGCGGAAGCGGTGCGCAATGGCACGGGGCCGGTCGGGATCGTGTTGAAGGAGCGCGACCTGATCATCTCGATCGGCGCGATCGTGGCCGCCGAGCTGTATGCGATCGCGGTGCCGGTGGTGTGCGTCGGTGATGACGTGTACGACGCGATCGTCGCTTCAACCGGCGACGTGCGGATCGAAGCGGGCGAGGGCGACGGCGGCGCGCGGATTTATCTGGGCACTGATGCGCGTTCGGGCCGATTCGGTTCGACCTGAACGAGCGGCGCGAACTGACGGCGAGTCAGGTGGTGGCCGCGGCGATGCGATCCGGAGCGAGCAGCGTCGTTCGCCGCGCGGTAGCCGCACCTGTCCCGGTCAGATGAAGCGCACGTGTCGGGTTTCTTCCTGCGTGAGCGACAGCGCTTGAGCTGCCGCGTTCATTTCACGTTTGCCGCCCGGCTGCGCCAGTCTTCTGATTTCGGGCCATACGATCACGCCGAACAGGATGCGCAGGATCGCACTCAGCACGCACAAGCCGATTACGCTCGCGCTGATCAGCGCAAACACGTCGAACGTCGATTCCATGCTGAGCGTCACCGCGGATACGATTCCGCTGACGACGGCCGCGCCGATCACGCAAATGAGCATGACGAAAAGGTCGGTTCGGGCGCCGGCGACTTTGGCGGGACGCAGCAGATAAGCCGAACCGTCGGTCATGTTGCGAATGCCGTAGATGAACTGGCGATCCTGGTCGCCGGCATAGGCGACATTCAATCGATCGCCATCGGCGATGAACAGGCGCGTCGTCCGGTTGGTCCTGAACACGAGGGGGGACGCGAGCGAATCGAGTTTGAGCGTGATTTCCTCGATACTTTGCGTCGTCGTGCCCAGGTTGTTGCTCCAGACCTTCGTCTCGATCGATTGCTGACTGATTGCCGTCACGCGGCCGGATACGATCTGCATGTCGTGGTTCGTCATGGGCTACTCCGCTCCGCGCTGAAACCGGACGGTTCGCCTAGCCAGCAATCCTGGGCTTCGCGTCGCTGCGGCTGGAAGATCAGGTCGGACAAGCCGCCGATGGCGACCAGGTTGCCCACCAGACCGACGATGGCCACGACGGTGGCCAGTGCCGAGGTGAACGCCCAGCCCGAATGGAGTGCCGCGGCAGCGGTACCCAGACTCAGCACGACCAGGCACGACGCCCAGGCGAGCAGCGACAGGTTCCGTCGCTTTTGCGCGCGCACGTCGTACGGCGCGATGGCAAGGCTGCCGCTCCTGATCCACGCGATTCGGCGACGGCCGCGATGCTCGAACGTGCACGCACGCACCGACATGCCGGGCCTCAGTTTCTCGATCTGCTTGAATGCTTCTTCGTCGACGTCGTTGGCCGTGACGAAGTAGCAGATGTTCTGCATCGTCAAACGGTATGGCGGGTGCTTCCTGACATCGGCCTTGACTCGGATGAGGTTGGTATCGACACGGTCGATCGTGGCCTCGATCAGGGTGGTGCGATTGGGCATGGGTCGGAGAGGGCGCGGGTCCGCGCGACGTCGTTTTGATGTGGCGCCCATCATACGCCACAGCTTTCGGCCCACCGTCCGGCATTGTCGGACGACGGGTTGGCTGGCGCGTGGCACTGCGATCCGCGCGCGGCCGCACCCGCCTCCTCCCGCCGGCGGTTCGGCGTTATTCGCGCCGGTGCCCGGGTCGCCGCTGACGCGATCACCTCGCAGCCGCTTCCCGAAACGCGCTCGGCGTCTGCCCCGCCCAGCGCCGGAACGCACGCGTGAAATTCGCCGGGTCGGTGAATTGCAGCCGCTCGGCGATCGTTTTCAGATCGAGATCCGACGCGGCGAGCAACTGCTTCGCGTCGCGAAACCGCGCTTCGTCGAGCAATTGCCGATAGCTCGATCCGGCTTCCTCCAGCCGGCGCCGCAGCGTGCGCGTCGACACGAGCAGCGCATCGGCGAGCGTGTCCGGCCCCGGATAATCGCCGGCGGCGCGCGCCAGTTCCGCGCGCACGCGCTCGACCAGATCGCCTTCCTCCTGCCGCACCTGCGCATATTCGCGCTCGACCTGCACGAGCGCCTGCCGGTGCGCGACTTCGTCGGCGAGCGGTAGCGGCCAGTCGAGCGCATCGCGCGCGATCCACAGCGCGTTGGCCGCGCAGCCGAATGCCACCGGCGGCAACTGGTCGCGATAGCGCGCGAAATACGCGGGTTCCGGCCATGCGAATTGCAGCGTGATCGGCGGCGACACGCGGCCGGACCATTGCGAGATGTTCTGTGCGAGCCCGGTCAGCACGAATTCGAACATCACGTGATGCTGGAGGACGGGATTCGCCTGCACGCCGTGCAACTCGAGCGTCGCGCCGCGTTCGTCTTCCGCATAGGTCAGCCGGTACTGGCGATTGCGCATCCGGAAGTAACGCTGCGTGACCGACAGCGCTTCACGGATGTCCCGCGCGGTCAACGTCGCATAACCGAGAAAGCCGTGCACGGTCGGCTTCAGCAGCAGCCCGAACGCGAGCCCGATGCCCGGATCGCCGCCGATTTCGATCGCGTTGAGCACGAGCCGCCCCCATTGCGACGGCGCGACGCGCGCGTCCGGTTCGGCCAGCACCGCGTCGCGCAGGCCCGTGCCGGCGCGCACGGCCGCCAGGTCGACGCCGCGCGCGGCCAGCGCCTGCAGCAGCAGGCGCGTATAGGCGACCGGAATCGTCGGCCGGCGTAGCCCGAGGCGATCCTTGCGAGACGGGGAAGTCATGTCGATTTGGCCGGAAATGACAAGCATTATGGCTGTTTGCCCCCTCACGTTCAAGGCAGCGCGCGCCTACGATGGCAGCCATCGCTTATTGGCCGACTCATCATGACGACACCCTTTCCCCACTTGCTCGCCCCGCTCGATCTCGGCTTCACGGCGCTGAAGAATCGCGTGCTGATGGGCTCGATGCATACCGGCCTCGAGGACAGCCGCAAGACGCTGCCGCGCCTCGCCGAATATTTCGCCGAACGCGCGCGCGGCGGGGTCGGCCTGATCGTGACGGGCGGCTTCGCGCCGAACGTGGCCGGCTGGACCAAGCCGTTCGGCGGCACGCTGATGACGTCGGCCGCCGCGCGCCGGCATCGCGAGATCACCGGCGCCGTGCACGCGGAGGACGGCAAGATCGCGCTGCAGATCCTGCATACGGGCCGCTACGGTTATCACCCGTTCGCGGTCGCGCCGTCGAAGATCAAGTCGCCGATCTCGCCGTTCGCGCCGCACGAACTGAGCGCGCGCGGGGTCGAGCGGCAGATTCGCGCGTTCGTGCGCTGCGCGAAGCTGGCCCGCGAAGCCGGTTACGACGGCGTCGAGATCATGGGCTCCGAGGGCTACCTGATCAACCAGTTCATCTCGATGCATACGAACAAGCGCAGCGATCAGTGGGGCGGTGCGTACGAGAACCGCATCCGCCTGCCGATCGAGATCGTCGAGCGCACGCGCGAAGCGGTCGGCCGCGATTTCATCCTGATCTACCGGCTGTCGATGCTCGACCTGATTCCGGACGGCAGCGACTGGCGCGAAACCGTGCAGCTCGCGAAGGCGGTCGAGCGCGCGGGCGCGACGATCATCAACACCGGGATCGGCTGGCACGAGGCGCGCGTGCCGACGATCGCGACGTCGGTCCCGCGCGGCGCGTTCGCGTGGGTGACGAAGAAGATGAAGGGCGAAGTGGGCATCCCGCTCGTGACGACCAACCGGATCAACCGGCCCGAAGTGGCCGAGCAGATTCTCGCGGACGGCTGCGCGGACATGGTGTCGATGGCGCGGCCGCTGCTCGCGGATGCCGAGTTCGTCGTCAAGGCCGCGCAGGGCCGGGCCGACGAGATCAATACCTGCATCGGCTGCAACCAGGCGTGCCTCGATCATGCGTTCAAGAACAAGATTGCGTCGTGCCTGCTGAATCCGCGTGCATGCCACGAGACCGAGCTGAAATACACGCCTGCGTCGCAGCCGAAGCGTATCGCGGTGGTCGGCGCGGGGCCGGCCGGGCTCGCGTGCTCGACGGTGCTCGCGCAGCGCGGCCATCAGGTCGACCTGTTCGACGGCGCGGCCGAGATCGGCGGCCAGTTCAACATGGCGAAGCGGATTCCGGGCAAGGAAGAGTTTCACGAAGCGCTGAATTACTTCGGTCGGCAAGTCGAGCTGACCGGCGTGAAGCTGCACCTGAACCGCCGCGTCGACGCGAGCGACCTGATCGCGGGCGGCTACGACGAGATCGTGCTCGCGACCGGCGTCGCGCCGCGCGACCCGAAGATTCCGGGGCAGGACGGGCCGAACGTGCTCAGCTATATCGACGTGCTCGCGGGCAAGCAGCCGGTCGGCCGGCGGGTCGCGGTGGTGGGCGCGGGCGGGATCGGCTTCGATGTCGCCGAATATCTGGTGCAGGACGGCGAGTCGCCGGCGCTCGATCTGGACGAATGGAAGGCCGAGTGGGGCGTGACCGACCCGGCCGCGACGCGTGGCGGCGTGACGCGGGCGCAGGTGTCGGCGCCCGCGCGGGAAGTGACGTTGCTGCAGCGCAAGGCCGCGCCGCTCGGCAAGGGGCTCGGCAAGACGACCGGCTGGATTCACCGCGCGACGCTGAAGATGAAACAGGTGAAGATGATCGGCGGCGTGAACTACGAACGGATCGACGCGCGCGGGCTGCATGTGTCGTACGGCGAGCAGCGCACCGATCACGAATTGATCGAAGCCGATACGATCGTGCTCTGCACGGGGCAGGAGCCGCAGCGCGCGTTGCTGGCGCCGCTGCAGGCGGCCGGGCGCTCGGTGCACCTGATCGGCGGCGCGGAGCTGGCCGCCGAACTCGATGCGAAGCGTGCGATCGATCAGGGTGCGCGGCTGGCGGCGCGGTTGTAACGGGCGGCCGTTGCGGCGGTCGATTCGGATGATCGTCGCGTGGCGATGATCAGTGTGCGCGACGGTTGGCGGACTGATGCGCCCATTCGCGGGCGCGGCAACCATGACGAACCGCGGCGCCGATGGCGCCACCACGCAACGTGGCGGCGCGCACCCGCAGACCGTGCCCGCGATCGACCGGCGCGACTCAGGCCGCTTCGGCCCGCTCTTCCGCTTCCGCTTCGAGCATCGCCTTGACGATCAGGTAGACGGCCGGCAGATCGTCGTCGTCGCGGTGCCAGTCGACCGGTTCCTCGACGTCCGCGGCGACCAGCCGGCTGTCGCGCAGCCGGATGAACGCGTCGACGACGGTCGGATCGTTGCGGTTCAGGAACCCGGCATTCGAGAACGCCAGCTCCTCGACGTTCAGCAGCGCCTGCCAGCTCATCGTGCGCACGGCCGCCGGATGGGTGCGGCGGCGCAGGCCCAGCGCCCGCTGCGCGGGGCCGCCGACGACACGCTGCAGATCGACGACCGCCCGCTGCGCGGCGCGCTCGAAGTGGACGGGATTGAAGCCGGGTTGCTCGGGATCGAATGCGGAAGCCTGGAACATGGTCGCCTCACAAAAGTCCGTTCGTCTGTGGATGACGGAATTCGGGTCAAATGGTGCAAAAGTACTGTAAATATATACAGTGTTCGGCGCGGTTTCAAGCCCCGAATGCAGGATTTCGCGCATCGGCGATCGATGCGGGCGATCGCGTCGATCGGGCGGACGATCTACACCGCCGCCGCGATCGTCTCCCGCAGCCACCGATGCGCGGGATCGCGATGCACGCGCTCGTGCCACAGCATCGACATTTCATAGCCGGGCACCTCGACCGGTGCGTCCACCACGCGCAGCGCCGGCACGTCGCGCACCAGCCGCTCGGGCAGCATCGCGACGAGATCGGTGCTCGCGACGGCCGACATCACGAACAGGAAGTGCGGCACCGACAGCACGACGCGCCGCGTGGCCCCGACCTTCGCGAGCGCTTCGTCCGTCACGCCGAAGAAGCCGCCGCCGTCGGGCGACACGATCACGTGCTCGAGCGTGCCGAACTGCGCGAGCGTGGGGCGCCGCTTCAGCTTCGGGTGGCCGGCGCGGCCGATCAGCACGTAGCGCTCGACGAACAGCGGCAGGCGCCGCATGTCCGGTGGCGACCCTTCGGTCGTATGAAAGGCCAGGTCGATGCCGTTTCGTTCGGCATCCTGTTCGATGCGTGGCGGCACCAGTTCGACGACGGCCAGCCGCGTGCCGGGCGCGGCCGAACGCAGCGTGTGCAGCGCGGGCAGCACGATCGTCGATTCGCCGTAGTCGGTCGCGGCCACGCGCCACGTGTTCGTTGCGGTCGCGGGATCGAACGGCGTGGCCGGAATCACCGCGCGCTCGACCGCTTCGAGCGCATCGCGCAACGGCTCGCGCAGCGCTTCCGCGCGTGCGGTCGGCCGCATTCCGCGCGGCCCGGGCAGCAGCAGCGGATCGCCGAACACGTCGCGCAGTTTCTGCAGCTGCACGCTGACCGACGGCTGCGACATGTTCAGCTTCTCGGCCGCGCGCGTGACGTTGTGCTCGGCGAGCAGCACGTCCAGCGTGACGAGCAGGTTCAGATCGAGCCTTCTGAGATTATTCATGGCTATACCTGGAATATCAGGAATTCATTTCAAATATACCGTCGGAGGCCGCATCCTGCAGTCATTCAATCCACGGAGTGACGAAGATGAATGTGCTGATCGTGTATGCCCATCCCGAACCGCGTTCGCTGAACGGCGCGCTGCGCGATTTCGCCGTCGCGCATCTCGAAGCGGCCGGCCACGCGGTGCAGGTGAGCGACCTGTATGCGATGAACTGGAAGGCGGTGCTGGACGCGAACGACGTGACCGATCGCGCGCCCGACGCGCGGTTCGATCCGTCGCTCGATTCGCGGCGCGCGTTCGCGGCGGGTACGCAAAGCGACGACATCGCGCGCGAGCAGGACAAGCTGAAGTGGGCCGACGCGGTGATCCTGCAGTTTCCGCTGTGGTGGTTCTCGATGCCGGCGATCATGAAGGGCTGGTTCGAGCGCGTGTACGCGTACGGTTTTGCGTACGGCGTCGGCGAGCATTCCGATACGCACTGGGGCGATCGCTACGGCGAAGGTTCGCTGGCCGGCAAACGCGCGATGATCGTCGTCACGACGGGCGGGTGGGAGTCGCACTACAGCCCGCGCGGCATCAACGGGCCGATCGACGACTTGCTGTTTCCGATCCAGCACGGTGTGCTGTATTACCCGGGATTCGACGTGCTGCCGCCGTTCGTGATCTATCAGACGGGCAAGATGAACGCCGCGCGCTTCGACAAAACCTGTACGGCGCTCGGCCAGCGTCTCGACGCTCTGTGGACCACACCGCCGATTCCGTTTCGCCGGCAGAACGCGGGCGATTACGAGATTCCGGCGCTGACGTTGAAGGAGGACATCGCGCCGGGGAAGGTGGGGTTCGCCGCGCACGTGACCGCCTGACGGCTGCTGCACACCCCGACGCGGGGCGGCACGGACAACCGCCGCCATACGCAAGATGCCGGATGCAGAATGCAAACGACCCGGGCGGCCTGCGTGACATCGCCGGCCGCCCGGGTCGTGCCTCTCGTGGCATCTCGGCCATTTCGCGGCCGTGGGGCACGGCCGCGATTCATCGCTGCTTACCGATCGTCGTCCCGCACCGAAGACGGATGCCGGCACAGCGCCCGCACCTCCATCTCCATATACGGAAACAGCGGCAGCTGGCTCAGCACGTCATGCAGCTGCTGCACGCTTTCGACGTCGAAAATACTGACGTTCGCATACTGCCCGGCGATCCGCCACAGATGGCGCCACGTGCCTTCGTTCATCAGCCGCTGGCACATCGCCTTTTCTTCGGCCTTCAGCGTGGCCGCCTTGACCGGATCCATGTCCGCCGGCAGGCGAACGGTCATTTCCACATGAAACAGCATCCTGCACTCCTTGCGTTGTCGATTCGTCGAACGGGAAGGGCGCTCACGCCTGCGCGCGGGCCCGCTCGACTTCGCTGCCCGGCACGTCCTGCTTGTCCTTGAGCAGCGTGAAGTCGAAGTCGATCAGCGCGAACTGCCCGTCGACGCCATACGGCTTGCCTTCCGCGCCCTCCGCCTGCTTGACCGGCGGGATCAGCCCGTCGCGCGTCGCGAACGCGAAGTCGTCCCACAGGTGCGGATCGCCGTCGATGTTGATCTGCGTCGTCAGCTTACGATAACCGTCCGCCGAAACGAAGAAGTGAATGTGCGCCGGACGATGGCCGTGGCGGCCGAGCTGATCGAGCAGTTGCTCGGTCTTGCTGCCCGGCGGCACGCTGTAGCCGACCGGCAGCACGCTGCGGAAGCTGTAGCGGCCTTCGGCATCGGTGCGGATCGAGCGGCGCAGGTTGAACGCCGGCTGCGACGCGTCGAAGTACGAGTAATTGCCCAGATGGTTCGCGTGCCACACCTCGACCAGCGCGTTCGCGAGCGGCGCGCCGTCCTGGCCGAGCACGCGGCCGCGCATGATCAGCGTCTGGCCCGGATCGGTGCCGTCGTCGAGCCGCGCGTGGCCGACCGATTCGGGCGCGCCGGCGACGTACAGCGGCCCTTCGATCGTGCGCGGCGTGCCGCCCTGGATGCCGGCCTTGGCCTCGGCTTCGTCCATCCGCACGTCGAGGAAGCGTTCGAGGCCGAGGCCCGCGGCGATTAGCCCGAATTCGCGGCCGGCTTCGTTCAGGTAGTTCAGGGCCGTCCAGAATTCGCTCGGCTGCACGTCGAAGTCCTCGATCGTGTAGCAGATGTCCTTCACGATCCGGTTGACGATCGCGCGCACGCGCGGGTTGCCGGGCTTTTCCGCGGCGTCGTCGAAGGTCTTCAGCAGGGCGTCGATGGCTTGCTTGTTCATCTGTGTCTCCGGTGTCGGTTGTCGTGTGGGGATCAGCGGGCGTCGCGTCGCATCCGTTCGATGCGGGCCCAGTCGAAGGTGATGCCGAGGCCGGGCGTCGCCGGCAGATGCAGCTTGAAATCCTGGTAGCGCAGCGGCTCGACGAGGATCTCCTCGGTGAGCAGCAGCGGGCCGAACAGTTCGGTGCCCCATTTCAGCGAGTCGAACGTGCTGAACAGTTGCGCGGACGCCATCGTGCCGGCCGCGCCTTCGAGCATCGTGCCGCCGTACAGTTCGATGCCGGCCGCCGCGGCGATCGACGCGACGCTCGCCGCGCCCTGCAGGCCGCCCGACTGCGCGATCTTCACCGCGAACACGTCGGCCGCGCGATCCTGCGCGAGCGCGAACGCATCGACGGGGCCGTGCAGCGCCTCGTCGGCCATGATCGGCACCTGCGCGAGCTGCGTGAGGCGTTTGAGCCCCGCGCGGTTGGTCGCGGCGATCGGCTGCTCGACGAGGCTCACGCCGGCGTCGGCCAGCCGCGCGCCGGCCCAGATCGCATCGGTTTCGCTCCAGGCCTGGTTCACGTCGACCCGCACGTCGCCGCGCTCGCCGAGCGCGCGCTTGATCGCGACCACGTGGGCCACGTCGTCGGCGACCGCGTTCGAGCCGATCTTCAGCTTGAACGCGCGATGGCGGCGGGCGTCGAGCATCGCTTCGGCTTCCGCGATGTCGCGTTGGGTATCACCGCTCGCGAGCGTCCACGCGACATCGACCGCATCGGTCCGCCGGCCGCCGAACAGCTCGGACAGCGGTACGCCCAGGCGCCGCGCCTGCGCGTCGAACAGCGCGGTCTCGATCGCGCATTTCGCGAAACGGTTGCCCTGGAACAGCTTGCGCGCCCGCGCGATCGCGGCGCCCGGGCGCGTCGCGTCCATGCCTTGCAGCAGCGGCGCGAAGTAGGTGTCGATGTTGACCTTGATGCTTTCGGGGCTCTCCTCGCCATACGCGAGACCGCCGATGGTCGTCGCCTCGCCGACGCCTTCGATACCGTCCGTGCATCGAACGCGGACCAGCACGAGGGTCTGGCAATTCATCGTCGCGACCGACAATTTGTGGGGCCGGATCGTCGGCACGTCGACCAGCAGCGTGTCGATGCGTTCGATGGTGGCGGCAGTTGCTATCATGCGATTCCTCCTGTTGGTGCACATGGTAGGAATTCCCGCCCCGCGTCGTCCAACACTCTTTCCGACTACTTCCATACCTTTGAGGCATGAAATGGAATTGCGTCAGCTCCGTTACTTCATCGCCGTCGCCGAGGAAATGAACATCACGCGGGCCGCGGAGCGGCTGCACATGACGCAGCCGCCGCTGAGCCGCCAGCTTCAGGCGATCGAGGAGGAGATCGGGTTGCCGCTGTTCGAACGCGGCGCGCGGCCGCTGAAACTGACCGATGCCGGGCGCGTGTTCTATGCGCAGGCGAAGCGTCTGGTCGACCAGGCCGACGAACTGGGGCCGCTGACGCGGCGGCTCGCGCAACTGTCGGAGCGGATCGTGATCGGTTTCGTGCCGTCGACGCTGTACGGCGCGCTGCCCGACGTGATCCGTGCGTTTCGCGAGGCGCAGCCGGACGTCGAGCTGTCGCTGATCGAAATGTTCACGCTCGAACAGCTCGGTGCGCTGAAGGGCGGGCGGATCGACGTGGGGTTCGGCCGCCTGCGCTTCGACGACGACCAGCTGGTGCGCGAGGCGCTGATCGAGGAAAAGCTGATCGCGGCGCTGCCGGTCGGGCATCGGCTCGCCGATCCGGCCCGGCCGCTGACGCTCGCGGATCTCGCCGACGAGACGATGATCGTCTACCCGAGCACGCCGCGGCCGAGCTTCGCCGATCAGCAATTGTCCGCGCTGCGCGACGGCGCGGTCGTGCCGGCGGCCGTGCACGAGGTGCGCGAGCTGCAGACCGCGCTCGGGCTCGTCGCCGCGCAGGTCGGCGTGTCGCTGGTGCCCGAGAGCGTGGAGGGCGTACGCGTGAAGGGCGTGGTCTACCGGCGGCTGCCGGAGCCGGGCGCGACGTCGCCGATCATCATGAGCCGCCGGCTGCACGGCGAAAGCGCCGCGACGGCGGCGTTCTGCGCGATTGCGCGGGAGATGATCGTGCCGTCGGCGTGATGGCTGACGGCCGACACAAAACGATCGCCGCATGCCGATTATTGCCGCACATGGTTTTTTCTATCCTGCCGGCAGCCGATAAATCGGCCATGTCGCTCTCCGTAAACAGGGTTGGACGCGGGGTTTCCCGTTCCGCATCGCCCTGGAACAGTGGAGGAGAGCAGCGTGAGCCGATTGGGGAAAAGCATCAAGTTCAGGATCTTTTTCGCGCTTGCCGCGTGTGTCGCGCTCATGGTCGCCATCGGCGTGTTCGGCCTGTTCGGTCTGTCGAGACTGAATTCGAACGTCCATGATGCTTATACGGACAACACCTTGCCGATCAGCGAATTGTCGGAAATTCGCGCCGCGACCTTCGAGACGCAGCTTCGGATGCGCGGGGTGTTGTCCGAGCGCGATCCCGCGCGGGTCCGCAGCGGGATCGACGAGACGCGTGCCGGGCAACGCCGTCTCGACACGATATGGAACCGCTATTACGGCCAATCGATCACGAGCGACAAGGAGCGCCGCATCGCGGCCCGGATTCGCGACGTGCTGCCGCGGTTCCGGGCCGGCGTGGACGCGGCACTCGCGGCGGTGGGCGGCGGGGACCGCGACGCGGCCGCCGCGGCGATCGACCGGCTGGCGCCCGCCGCCGGCGCGCTCAAGCAGGCGCTCGACGACGACATCGCACTGAACATCGATCAGGCGAAGTCGTTCGTCGACGACAGCGCGTCGACCTTCGTCATGATCCTGTGGATCGCGATCGGCCTGATCGGTATCGGCGTGCTGGTCGCGGCGTGGGTATCCGCGCACCTGATGCGGCACATCTCGACGCCGCTCGGCAAGGCCGTGCGCGTGGCCGACGAGATCGCCGGCGGGTCGCTGGACAACCGGATCGACGTCGACTCGCACGACGAATTCGGCCGGTTGCTCGGTGCGTTGGCGACGATGGATCGGCAACTCGGTGCGACGGTGCGCGGCATCAAGCGCAGCGCGGAAGCGGTGGGGGTTGCGTCGCGCCAGATCGCGAGCGGCAATGCCGATCTGTCGGCCCGCACGGAAGAGCAGGCCGCGTCGCTCGAGGAAACCGCATCGAGCATGACGCAACTGACCGAGACCGTGAAGCAGAACGCCGACAACGCGCAGCAGGCCAATACGCTGGCGACGCGCGCGACCGGCATGGCCGATGCCGGCAACGATGCCGTGCAGAGCATGGTCGCGACGATCGGGCAGATCAGCAGCAGTTCCAGCCAGGTTGCCGACATCACGGGCGTCATCGAGAGCATCGCGTTCCAGACCAACATCCTCGCGCTCAACGCCGCGGTGGAGGCCGCGCGCGCCGGCGAGCAGGGGCGCGGCTTCGCGGTGGTCGCGAGCGAGGTGCGCAGCCTCGCGCAGCGCTCGACGGCCGCTGCGAAGGAGATCAAGGAACTGATCGGCGCGTCGGTGTCGATGATCCGCGACAGCGCGCGGCAGGCCACGGGCGTCGGCGCGACGATGGAGCAGGTGAAGCTCGCGATCAAGCAGGTGTCCGATATCGTCGCCGAAATCGCGGCCGCGTCGCGGGAGCAGAGCCAGGGGATCGGGCAGGTCAATCTGGCGATCGAGCAGATGGACCAGGTGACGCAGCAGAACGCGGCGCTCGTCGAGCAGGCGGCCGCGGCGGCGCATTCGCTCGAGGAGCAGGCCGGCCGCCTGCAGGCGGCGATGGCGGCGTTCAAGCTCGCGCCGAATGCCGACGATGCGCCGGTCATGGCGTCGTCGGCGCCTGCATCCGCGCTCGCCGTCGCACCGACGAAACCGCTGGCGGCGGGGCTGAGCACCCCTGTCGCGGGCGGCGCCGTCGACTGGAAGGCGTTTTGATCGGGATAACGGTTCGCAGCCTGCTGCGACGGGAGTATCGGCCCTTGAATGGCTCGACGCGTTCTGCTCACGTGGTACTCACGCTCGATGCGCTCGTCGACGCATGCGTGCGTTTCGATCCGTTGGACCGGGATCAGCGGCTGATCGTCCGGACGCTGGTCGTGCCGATGCTCGCGCGGCGGCTGAAGTGGCTGGGGCTGTTGCTGCGCGCGAGCCCGCGCAGCGAGGCCACGCGCGCGATGCTCGAACGGATCGAAGGGGCGCTGGCGTGCGCGGCGGCACGGCTCGACCCTGCGCGCCGGCCATCCGCGGATGCGGCGAGCAACGCCGTGCCGCGGCGCGGGCCGCCGGCGTAGATCGCGACGCGAGGTCGTTGCGCGAGTGCGACCGGCCGTCGATTGGGGCGACCTCGCTCACGCGCGGAAGGCGCGAAGGGTGGGAACGGCGATCGGCAGGACGGCGCGCGAAATGCAGCCTACGGCCGTGCGGCAGTGCGTGTGCGGACGGCTGCTTCAGCGCCTGGCGTCGAGCGTTTCCGACGGCGATTCGCCGAACTTCTCCCGATACGCGATCGCGAACCGGCCCAGGTGGGTAAACCCGCAATCGAGCGCGATATCGGCGATCCGTCGCTCGGATGTCGACCCACGCAGCAACTCCCTCGCATGGTCGAGCCGCGTCGCGCGCAGATATTGCATCGGGCTCATCCCGCGGAATTGCAGGAACGCGTCGCGCAGCGTCCGTTCGGGCACGTTGGCGGCCTGGACGATATCGGCGAGCTGCAGCGGCTGCGCGTAGTGCGCATCGACGAACTCCTGCGCGCGCCGCACGAAGCCCGGCGCCGGGTCGCGATGCGACGCCTGCGGCACGGACGGCGGATGGCCTTCGATCAGCAGGTCGATCAGCAGATGCTCGAGCTGCGACGCGACCCGCGGGTTCGCGTTCGCGCGTTCGAGCAGCTCGGGCGACCGCGCGACGAGCATCAGTTGCTGACGCCACGCGGCGAGCGCGGCGTCGCTGACGTGCAGCACGGGGTCGAGCGTCGCGCGCGGGTCGCCGGTCAGCGAGCCGACGGTCGCCGCGTCGATGCGCAGCACGAACTGCTCGCAATCGGCCGACAGCACCGCGTCGAAGCGCTCGCCGGGCGCGCACAGCACGCCGGTCTGGCCGTCGACGCCGAGCTGCCGCCCCATCGCGCGCACTTCGGCCTGGCCGGACAGGCAGAACATCAGCAGGTAGTAGCCGTCGACGGCATCGACCTGCACGCGCATCGCGTCGCCGAACGCGATCGTGCCGATCCCGAGCCCGCCCAGCTTGACGAAATCCATGTGCGACGCGCCCTGCACGCGGCCGCTCGGCAGCAGCGCGTGCGGCTGCATCACGCGCGAGATCCGCTCGCGCGTCTCGTCGAGATCGCGGGATTCGAACAGCCGGTGCGCGCGTAGCGCGAGCGGCTCGAACGACGTTGGGGACATGGGCCTCAGCCTTGGTAGGGCGACGCGCGCTTCGATCCGACGAATGGGTCGCGATCGTGCGACGGGTCGCGTGTGCCGTCATGCTAGCGCAGAAATCCGCCGAAAGTGGATATTGCACCGCCGCAATCGCACTTTCCGGATAGACGCTGAATATTAGCTTTTCAAAAATCGGCTCCATGCATTCAACGCAACGGATCGACAAGGAGTCCGACATGGAGCAGACAGAATCGCCCGTCGTTTTCGCGGAGCGCGGCGACGCATCCGACGTGACCTTTCCGCACGACGACGGCTCGCGCGTGCCGTACAAGGTGTTCAGCTCGCGGGCGGTCTACGATCGCGAGCAGGAACGCATCTTCCGCGGGCCGACGTGGAACTTCGTCGCGCTCGAAGCGGAGATCCCGAACGCCGGCGATTTCAAGAGCACGTTCGTCGGCGACACGCCGGTGGTCGTCACGCGCGCCGAGGACGGCACGCTGTCCGCGTGGGTGAACCGCTGCGCGCACCGCGGCGCGCAGGTGTGCCGCAAGTCGCGCGGCAACGCGAGTTCGCACACGTGCGTCTATCACCAGTGGAGCTTCGACAACCAGGGGAACCTGCTCGGCGTGCCGTTCCGGCGCGGCCAGAAGGGGATGACCGGGATGCCGGCCGATTTCGATCCGAAGCAGCACGGGCTGCGCAAGCTGCGCGTCGACAGCTATCGCGGGCTCGTGTTCGCGACCTTCAGCGACGAGGTCGCGCCGCTGCCCGAGTATCTGGGCGAGCAGATGCGTCCGTGGATCGACCGGATCTTCCACAAGCCGATCGAGTATCTCGGCTGCACGCGCCAGTATTCGAAGTCGAACTGGAAGCTGTACATGGAGAACGTGAAGGACCCGTATCACGCGAGCATGCTGCACCTGTTCCATACGACCTTCAACATCTTCCGCGTCGGCATGAAGGCGCGCTCGATTCCGGACGCGAATCACGGGCTGCACAGCATCATCACGGTGACGAAGACGAATGACGACACGTCGGCCGCATACAAGCAGCAGAACATCCGTTCGTTCGACGAGGGCTTCCATCTGGAGGACGAATCGATCCTCGATCTCGTATCGGAATACGACGAGGATTGCACCAACCATATCCAGCCGATCTTCCCGCAGCTCGTGATCCAGCAGATCCACAACACGCTGGTCGCGCGGCAGATCCTGCCGAAAGGGCCCGACAACTTCGAGCTGATCTTCCACTTCTTCGGCTATGCGGACGACACGCCCGAGCTGCGCGCGCTGCGCATCAAGCAGGCGAACCTCGTCGGGCCGGCCGGCTACATCTCGATGGAAGATACCGAAGCGACCGAGCTCGTGCAGCGCGGCACGGTGCGCGACGCCGATGCGACGTCGGTGATCGAGATGTCGCGCGGCAATCCGGACCAGCAGGACACGGTGATCACCGAGAGCCTGATCCGCAAGTTCTGGGTCGGCTACCAGAAGCTGATGGGCTATTGAGGCGGGAGCAGGAAAATGACGGAAGACATGAAGACGTGGTTCGAGATTTACATGCTCCAGAACCGCTATATCGGGCACCTCGACAACGATCGGCTCGAACACTGGCCGGAGATGTTCACCGAGGACTGCACGTACGAAATCGTGCCGAAGGAGAACGCCGATCTCGGGCTGCCGGTCGGGATCGTCCACTGCACGAACCAGCGGATGCTGCGCGACCGCGTGGTGTCGCTGCGGCACGCGAACATCTACGAGGAGCACACGTACCGGCACATGACGTCGGGCCTGACGATCGTCGCCGAGCGCGACGGCGAAATCGATACCGAGAGCAACTACGTGGTCGTGCAGACGCGCAGCAACGGCGAATCGAACGTGTATCAGGCCGGCAAGTACTACGACACGGTCGTGCGCACGCCCGACGGCCTGCGCTACAAGACCAAGCGCGTGATCTACGACACGTCGCGCGTGCAGACGCTGCTCGCGACGCCGATCTGACCGCTCTGATCGATCTGACGAAGCAAGGAATCGACATGACTGAAGCAACGCTCGCCCAATGGCATCCGCTGGGCGCTTTCGACGAATTCTCCGAAGACGAACCGGCGGCGCGCGTCGCCGGCCAGAAGCCGATCGCGGTGTTCCGGATCGGCGACGAACTGTTCGCGATGCATGACCTCTGCACGCACGGCCATGCGCGGCTGTCCGAAGGCTATGTGGAGGATGGCTGCGTCGAGTGCCCGCTGCATCAGGGGCTGATCGACATTCGCACCGGCGCGCCGAAATGCGCGCCGATCACCGAGCCGGTGCAGACCTATCCGATCCGGATCGTCGACGGGCAGGTGGAAGTCAATGTCGGCTGATCCGTTCGTGATCGTCGGCGCCGGCCACGCGGCGCGGCGTACGGCCGAAGCGCTGCGCGCACGCGATGCGGCGGCGCGCATCGTGATGATCGGCGCGGAGCGCGAGCTGCCGTATGACCGGCCGGCGCTGTCGAAGGATGCGCTGCTGACGGACGGCGGCGAACAGCGCGCGTTCATCCGTGATGCCGCGTGGTATGACACGCAGCGCATCGCGTTGCGGCTCGGCACCCGCGTCGACGCGATCGAGCGCGATGTGCAGCGCGTGCGGCTCGACGACGGGGCGACGTTGCCGTACGGCAAGCTCGTGCTCGCGACGGGTTCGCGTGTGCGCACGTTCGGCGGGGCGATCGACGAAGGTGTCGCGGTGCATTACGTGCGCACGGTCGACGATGCGCGTGCGTTGCGTGCGCAACTGGCGCCCGGGCGCCGCGTGGCGGTGCTCGGCGGCGGCTTCATCGGCCTCGAGGTCGCGGCGGCCGCGCGCCAGCTCGGCTGCGACGTGACGGTGATCGATCCGGCGCCGCGGTTGCTGCAGCGCGCGCTGCCGGAAGTCGTCGGCGCATATGCGCGGCAATTGCACGATGCGCGCGGCGTGCTGTTCCGGATGGCGACGCTGCCGCGCGCGATCCGGCGCGCGCCGGGCGGCGGCGCGGTCGTCGAGACCGATCAGGGCGACGTGCCGGCCGACGTCGTCGTGGTCGGCATCGGCGTGGTGCCGAATGTCGAGCTGGCGCAGGCGGCCGGGCTCGACGTCGACAACGGGATACGCGTCGACGCGGGCTGCCGCACGGCCGATGCCGCGATCTTCGCGGCGGGCGAGGTGACGATGCACTTCAACCCGCTGCTCGGGCGGCATGTGCGGATCGAATCGTGGCAGGTGGCCGAAAACCAGCCGGCCGTCGCGGCCGCGAACCTGCTCGGTGCCGACGAGACCTATGCCGAGCTGCCGTGGCTGTGGTCGGATCAGTACGACTGCAACCTGCAGATGCTCGGGCTGTTCGGCAGCGAGCGCACGATCGTCGTGCGCGGCGAGCCGGCGAGCGGGCCGTTCACGGTGTTCGCGCTCGGCGACGACGGCAGGATCGTCGCGGTGGCCGCGGCGAACCTCGGACGCGACATCGGCGCGTCGCGCCGGCTGATCGCGGCAGGGGCGGTGCCCGATCCGGTGAAGCTGGCCGATCCGGCCGTCAACCTGAAGACGTTCATGTAGCAGCGGCGCGCGCGGTGCGTGCCCGCGCGGGCCGCGGGTTTGTCGGCTGCGGCGAAATCGGGGATATTAGCGGCATCGCCGATCCGCTCGTCTTCCATGACGCCAGACAAAGCCCTCGAACTGAAACGAAGCAAGCGCCGTGCGCTGTGGCTGCTGCTCGCGGCCGTCGCGGTGTTCGTCACCACCATCGTGCTGCCGCGCGGCCCGTGGGTCGACGGTTTCAAGGCCGTCGCGGAAGCCGCGATGGTCGGCGCGCTCGCCGACTGGTTCGCGGTCGTCGCGCTGTTCCGCCGCGTGCCGATTCCGTTCGTGTCGCGCCACACCGAGATCATCCCGAAGAACAAGGACAAGATCGCCGACAACCTCGCGGTGTTCGTGCGCGAGAAGTTCCTCGGCCCCGACGCGCTCGCCGCGCAGATCCGCCAGCACGATCCCGCGCAGAAGCTCGGCGCATGGCTCGGCGAGCCGGCGAACACCGACGCGCTCGGCGGCTACGTGACGAAGCTGATGAGCTTCGCGCTCGACATGACCGACGACGCGCGGATCCAGTCGTTCGTCCACGATGCGTTCCGCGCGGTGATCGACCGGGTCGACCTGTCGCAATCGGCCGGCGCGATCCTCGATACGCTGACGAAGGACGGCCGCCACCAGGCGCTGCTCGACGACGCGATCGAACAGGTGGTCGACGTGCTCGACAAGGAAGAGAACCGCGAGGTGATCGCGGGCTTCATCGTCGAATGGCTGAAGACGCAATACCCGAAGGTCGAGAAGATCATGCCGACGCAATGGTTCGGCGAGAACGGCGCGCGGATGCTCGCCAGCGCGGTGAGCCGCGTGCTCGAAGGCGTCGCGGCCGACCCCGAGCACGAGTTGCGGCAACGCTTCGACCGGACGGTCGTGCGGCTGACCGAGCGGCTGAAGCACGACCCCGCGTTCCTCGCGAAGGGCGACGAGATCAAGCGCTATATTCGCGACGGCGACGCGTTCAACGAGTACGTGCGCGACTTGTGGGACCAGTTGCGTGCGTGGCTGAAGGCCGATCTCGCGCGCCCCGATTCGGCGCTGCACCGGCAGGCCGCGACGCTCGGCGGCTGGCTCGGCGCGCGGCTCGCCGAGAGCCCGGCGCTGCGCGCGTCGCTCAACGAACATGTGGAGCGGGCCGTGCACGAGATGGCGCCCGATTTCGCCGATTTCCTGATGCGTCACATTCGCGACACGGTGCGCAACTGGGACGCGCGCGAGATGTCGCGACAGATCGAGCTGAACATCGGCAAGGATCTGCAGTACATCCGCATCAACGGCACGCTGGTCGGCGGCCTGATCGGGCTCGGCTTGTATCTCGTGTCGCTGGTGCCGCGCTGGGCGGCCGGGTGGCTGCACTGACACGGGCACGGACGTTGCGCACGTGGCGCGACGCCGTGCGCCGCCGGATCACGCGGCAGCCTTGGCGCCGTGCAATTGCAGGCCGAGCGCCTTGATGACTTTCAGGATCGTGCCGAAGCTCGGATTGCCGTCGTGCGACAGCGCCTTGTACAGCCCTTCGCGCGACAGGCCCGCATCGCGTGCGACCTGCGACATGCCGCGTGCGCGGGCGATCACGCCGAGCGCATGCGCGATGAAGGCCGGATCGTCGCCGGCCTCCTGCAGGCATGCGTCGAAGTAGTCGGCCATGTCGTCTTCGGTTTTCAGGTGTTCGGCCGAATCCCACGGCCGCGTCTTGATCTTGTCCATCGATCACTCCATGTCGAGGTGCGCGAGCATTGCGTGCGCGGCGCGGATGTCGGCCTGTTGCGCCGATTGATCGCCGCCGCAGAGCAGGATGACCCATATCGTTCCGCGCCTCACGTCATAGACGCGATAGCCCGGGCCGTGGTCGATACGCATTTCGACGACGGGGGAGCCGGCGGATTTCCAGTCGCCCGGATTGCCCATCGACAGGCGGTCGATGCGCGCCTGGATGCGGCGTTTGGCGAGGCGATCGGGCAGGCCGGCAAACCAGGCGTCGAAGACGTCGGTGGTCCGGATGCTGAATGCAGGAGGACTGTAGGGCATGCATTGCAATGTGTCAACCATGGTTCACATGTCTGTTGAATGGAACATCGTTGCCATGCCAGCCCGCCGGTCGCGTCACCGGGCGCTGACTGGCCGTCAGGCCGATCTTTCCGCTGCCGGAGCCGGCCATCCGGTCGAAGCCGGAGTTGCGCGAATCCGTCTACAATCAAAAACGTCTTTGCCGCCTGCGCGTGCTTGCCGCGTGCGGGCGGGTCCGTCCGTCCTCCGGTGTTCGGGGGCGTCGCCGCGCATCACGCATCGCGTCGTGCGCGGCGGGCAGTGCCGTGGTCAGTGTCCAGTAGGTAAGGCGTCCGCGTGCCGTAGGCCGGCGCGCGTCATGAACGCCGCGTGTCCGTAGGCCGGGCAGGCGGCATAACCGAGAGTCCCCATGAAAGCATCGGATCTGTTCGTGAAGGCGCTGGAAGCCGAAGGCGTCGAGTACGTGTTCGGCATTCCAGGAGAAGAAAACCTCGATCTGCTCGAATCGCTGCGGCGATCGAAGATCAAGCTCGTGCTGACCCGGCACGAGCAGGCGGCCGGGTTCATGGCCGCCACCTACGGCCGTCTCACGGGCCGCACCGGCGTGTGTCTCGCGACGCTCGGGCCGGGCGCGACGAACTTCGTGACGGCCGCCGCGTATGCGCAGCTCGGCGGGATGCCGATGCTGATGATCACCGGGCAGAAGCCGATCAAGTCCAGCAAGCAGGGCCACTTCCAGATCGTCGACGTGGTCGACATGATGCAGCCGCTCACGAAGTTCACGCGGCAGATCGTGTCGATCGGCAACATCCCGTCGGCCGTGCGCGAGGCGTTCCGCCGTGCGGAGGAGGAGCGCCCGGGCGCCGCGCACCTCGAACTGCCCGAAGACATCGCGCACGAGGAGGGCGACGGCAAGCCGATCCCGCGCAGCTACAGCCGGCGGCCGGTGGCCGAGGAGAAGGCGGTCGCGCATGCGGTCGACGCGATCCAGGCCGCGCGCCATCCGCTCTTGATGATCGGCGCGGGCGGCAACCGCAAGACCACCTGCAAGATGCTGCTCGAGTTCGTCGACAAGACGGGCATTCCGTTCTTCACGACGCAGATGGGCAAGGGCGTGATCGACGAGACGCACCCGCTGTGGCTCGGCAACGCGACGCTGTCCGACGGCGATTTCGTGCATCGCGCGATCGAGCACGCGGATTGCATCATCAACGTCGGCCACGACGTGATCGAGAAGCCGCCGTTCTTCATGCGCACCGACGACAAGACCGTGATCCACGTGAACTTCCTCGGCGCGCAGGTCGACCCCGTCTATTTCCCGCAGATCGAGGTGGTGGGCGACATCGCGAACGCGGTGTGGCAGATGAAGGAGGCGTTGACGCCGCAATCGCACTGGGATTTCGAGCGCTTCAAGATGATCAAGGCGCATTTCGACGCGCACCTGGAAAAGGGCCAGCACGATCCGCGGTTCCCGATGTACCCGGTGCGGATCGTCAACGACCTGTACAACGCGTTGCCGGTGGACGGCATCGTCTGTCTCGACAACGGGATGTACAAGATCTGGTTCGCACGCTACTGGCGTGCGCACGAGCCGAACTCGCTGCTGCTCGACAACGCGCTCGCGTCGATGGGCGCGGGCCTGCCGTCGGCGATCGCGACCAAGATCGTGCATCCGCAGCGCAAGGTGATCGCCGTGTGCGGCGACGGCGGCTTCATGATGAATTCTCAGGAGCTCGAAACGGCGGTGCGGCTGAAGCTCGACATCGTCGTGATGATCCTGCGCGACGACGCGTTCGGGATGATCCGCTGGAAGCAGGAGAACATGAATTTCCCCGATTTCGCGATGACGCTGCAGAACCCCGATTTCGTGTCGTACGCGCAAAGCTACGGCGCGCACGGGCATCGCGTCGAGTCGGCCGACGATCTCGAGCCGCTGCTGCGCGAGTGCTTCTCGTCGCCGGGCGTGCATGTGATCGACGTGCCGATCGACTACTCGGACAACGAGCGCGTGCTGAACCGCGAGATCAAGCGCCTGTCGGCGCAACTCTGAATACCCGTTCACAGGAAGGAGTCGTTCCATGTTGAAGGAAACCTATCCGTACTACCTCGCCAACGAAGCCGTCTACGCGAACACCGATCTGGAGGTGACCGACAAGTTCAGCGGCAAGGTCGCCACGCGCGTCGCGCTGGCCGACGCGAAGGCGATCGATGCGGCGATCGCCGCCGCCGTCGACGCCACGAAGCCGATGCGCGAGATGCCGGCCTACCGGCGGCAGGCCGTGCTCGATCATTGCGTCGCGCGCTTTCGCGAACGGTTCGACGAGCTGGCCGAGGCGTTGTGCATCGAGGCCGGCAAGCCGATCAACGATTCGAAGGGCGAAGTCACGCGGCTGATCGACACGTTCCGCGTCGCGTCCGAGGAATCGGTGCGCATCGACGGCGAGATCGTCAACCTCGAGATCTCCGCGCGTGCGCAGGGCTATACGGGCTACACGAAGCGCGTGCCGGTCGGCCCGTGCTCGTTCATCTCGCCGTTCAACTTCCCGCTGAACCTCGCCGCGCACAAGGTCGCGCCCGCGCTCGCGGCCGGCTGTCCGTTCGTGCTGAAGCCGGCGAGCCGCACGCCGATCGGCGCGCTGATCATCGGCGAGGTGCTCGCGGAGACCGACCTGCCGAAGGGCGCGTTCTCGGTGCTGCCCGCGCATCGCGACGGCGCCGACCTGTTCACGACCGACGAGCGCTTCAAGCTGCTGTCGTTTACCGGCTCGCCGGCCGTCGGCTGGGCGCTGAAGGAGAAGGCCGGCAAGAAGAAAGTCGTGCTGGAGCTCGGCGGCAACGCGGCCGCGATCGTCGATGCCGACCAGCGCGACCGGCTCGACTACGTGGTCGAGCGGCTCGCGTTCGGCGCGTACTACCAGTCGGGCCAGAGCTGCATCGGCGTGCAGCGGATCCTCGTGCATGCCGATCTTTACGACGCGCTGCGCGAGAAGCTGATCGCGAAGACGCGTTCGCTGAAGATGGGCGATCCGAAGGATCCGTCGACGTTCGTCGGCCCGATGATCTCGGAATCCGAGTCGCGCCGGCTGTCGGGCTGGATGGATGCGGCCGTCGCGGCAGGCGCGAAGATCGTCGCGGGCGGCAAGGTCGACGGCGCGATGTTCGAGGCGACGCTGCTGGAGAACGTCGGGCGCGAGCAGGACCTGTACCGCAAGGAGGCGTTCGGCCCGGTCGCGATCCTCGAGAAGTTCGACCGCTTCGACGACGCGCTCGCGCGCGTGAACGACAGCGACTTCGGGCTGCAGGCCGGTGTGTTCACCGATTCGCTCGCGCATGCGCACCGCGCATGGGACGAACTGGAGGTCGGCGGCGTCGTGATCAACGACGTGCCGTCGTTCCGCGTCGACAACATGCCGTACGGTGGCGTGAAGGATTCGGGCCTCGGCCGGGAAGGGATCCGCTACGCGATCGAGGACATGACCGAGCCGCGGCTGATGGTGGTGCGGCGCCGGTAACGCGCGGCAGGCAGCGCGGCGCCGCGACGGCACGCGGGCGGGCGATCGGGCCGGCCTGCGTGCCGTTTTGCATGGCGGCGCGTGGAGCGGCACGGCGCCGCGCATGTGCCCTGCATGTGCCGCGCCGCGGGCCGCCTGAAACAGGCTCGACTGCGGGCCTCGCCTCGTGATGTAATCGCGCGAAACTGCCGACCGGGGTACGACGCCGGAACGCGCGAATTCATTCTTCACGAGGTCGATTCATGTCCCCCGTCTCGGCATTCAAGCTGGTTCTGTTGTCATTCCTCGCGATCGTCGCGCTCGAATGCATCGCCAAGCGGCTGCGGCTGCCGCCCGCGGCCGCGCTGCTGATCGGCGGCATCGGCATCGCGTTCATTCCCGGCCTGCCGCCGATCAACCTCGATCCCGAGCTGGTGCTGCTGGTGTTCCTGCCGCCGCTGCTGATGGACGGCGCGTACTTCTCCGTGTGGGAAGAGTTCAAGCGCAACGTCGGCGGCATTCTGATGCTGGCGATCGGCGCGGTCGTGTTCACGACGTTCGCGGTCGGCTTCGCCGTGCACTGGGTGGTGCCGGAGCTGCCGTGGGCCGCGTGTTTCGCGCTCGGCGCGATCGTGTCGCCGCCCGATGCGGTCGCGGCGAAAGCCGTGCTCGAACGCGTTGCGCTGCCGCGCCGGCTGATGGTGCTGCTCGAAGGCGAGAGCCTGCTGAACGACGCGGCCGGCCTCGTGCTGTTCCGCTTCGCGGTCGCGGCCGCGCTCACCGGCGCGTTCAGCCTCGAGCACGCGGTCGTGCGCTTTGCGGAGCTCGGGCTCGGCGGCGTGGTGGTCGGCTTCGTGGTCGGCAAGCTCGTCGTGTGGTTCCTGAAGCTGCTCGACGACGACTATCTCGTGATCACCGTCGCGGTGATCGCCGGCTGGATTTCTTACATCGCGGGCGAAATGGTCGAGGTGTCGGGCGTGATCGCGACCGTCACGACCGGCATGATCGTCGGCTGGCATCAGCACGAGGTATTCTCGGCGGCGGTGCGCACGCGTGGCACGGCATTCTGGCAGGTCATCGTGTTCCTGCTCGAGGCGATGGTGTTCGTGTTGATCGGCCTGTCGCTGCGCGGTGCGATCCATCGGCTCGGCGGTTTCGAACAGGTGCTGGGCACGATGGTGCCGCCGGTGCTCGCGGTGCTGGCGGCGGTGATCGTGTCGCGCTTCGTGTGGATCTACGCGGTCGAGGCGCTGAAGTGGCCGGTGCGCGGCGTCGTACGGCGCGGCGAGGCACCCGACTGGAAGGCCGCGACGATCATGAGCTGGGCCGGCATGCGCGGCGTGGTGACGCTGGCGATCGCGCTGTCGCTGCCCGAGGCGCTGCCTGGCCGCGACGTGATCCTGGTCGCGTCGTTCGCGGTGATCCTCGTCACCGTGCTGCTGCAGGGCACGACGATCGGGCCGCTTATCCGGCTGCTGCGCCTGCCGCAGCGCGACGAGCGGGCCGCGCACCATCTGACCGAGCCGCAGACATGGGCGTACGTCGAGGCCGCGCAGCTCGCGGCGATCCAGCCGCTCGTGCGCGACGAGAACGGCGTCGTGATCCATCCGCGCCTGCTCGAGCAATACACGTATCGCGCCGAGCTGACCGAACGCTCGAAGAACGAGCCCGCGTATCCGGCGGAAGTGCGCATGGCGCACTACGACGTGGTGCTGGCCGCGATCCGGGCCGGGCGTGCCGAACTGTTGCGCCTGCACCGGTCGGGGCGCATCCACGACGAGATGCTGCACGCGCTCGAACGCGACCTGGACCTGCAGGAAGTATCCGCGCAGCACGCGCGCGGCTAGGGCGCCCGGCTCGCGAATCGCACGGGCCGGCGCCCTGCCGGTCCTGACCCGCGCGCGGGGCGAGCCACCCCGTCGCGCGATTTTCTCCTCCCGCCAGCCGATTCGGAGTATCTGAATCCGGCCCTCAATATGACCGATCCCGAGTCTTGCAGCGCATGCAAACCTCATGGCGCCGGTCTCGCAAACGTTATCGTCTCTCGAATCCGGAAATGATCTGATTTAACTGTTTCCGTCTCTTTCTGCATATTTGGCAAAACTAAACCGGAAGGAGATAGATGCTGTGTTCTAATTTCATTTAGAATCAGCCGGTTATGTTTATTGAGAGAAAGAATGCGGAGGTAATGCGGTCGTCGACGGGGGAACAAGCGGCGTCCAAAGCCCCGCAAGGCAGTGCCGACAGGCCAAATCGGCGGAATCAGGCGGGTTTTTCAACTGCCAATATAAGATAGCGTCCAAGTCGGATAAACAACTCCTATGAAAGAATCGATTGGAGATTCGGCGTTTGAAACTGTATTTATGAAAGAATCGAGCAGTGATAATGCCTCGGATTACCTCGAATCGGGGTTATCGGTCCTCCTGGTCGACGACCAGCCGTTCGTCGGCGAGGTGATCCGCCGCGCGTTGCGCAGCGAGCACGACATCGACCTGCACGTGTGCACCGACGCACACCGGGCGATGGCGGTCGCGCGCGACGTGAAGCCGACGGTCATCCTGCAGGATCTCGTGATGCCGGAGATCGACGGCCTCGATCTCGTGCGCGCGTGGCGCGCGGACGCCGGCACCGCCCGCGTGCCGATCATCGTGCTGTCCGCGAAGGAGGAGCCGATCGTCAAGCGCGAGGCGTTCATCGCCGGCGCGAACGACTATCTGGTGAAGCTCCCCGACGCGATGGAGCTGACCGCGCGCATCCGCTATCACTCGAATTCTTACCTGATGTCGCGGCAGCGCGACGAGGCGCTCGATTTCCTGTCGCACGACATGCGTTCGCCGCAGACGTCGATCCTCGCGCTGCTCGACGTCTACCGGACCGAACACGGCGACATGCCGGCGATCATGGAGCGCATCGCCGGCCATGCGCGGCGCGCGCTCGCGCTCGCCGACGGTTTCATCCATCTGACCCGCGCGCAGTCGGAGCGCCGCGCGCACGAGGTCGTGAGTCTCAACGAAATCGTGCTCGACGCCGTCGACCAGCTGTGGGAGAAGGCGGCCGGGCTCGGCTGCCGGGTGATCGCGCACGTGCCCGATACCGAGTGCGTGACGATGGGCGACCGCATGATGCTGACGCGCGCGGTCGCGAACCTGGTCGACAACGGGCTGAAATACGGGCCGGCCGGGATGGACGTACATTGCACGCTGGGCGGCGAGGACGGCGCCTGGCTGATCGGCGTCGAGGACGCCGGCGCGGGCATCGCGCCGGAACAGCGCACGGCCGCGACCGAGTCGTTCGTGCAGCTCGAATCCGCGCACGGCGCGGCGCGCGGCGGCTTCGGCCTCGGGCTCGCGTTCGTCCGCGCGACGGCGGCGCGGCATCGCGGCCAGATCCTGATGCGCAATACGGCGCGCGGCTTCATGGTCGCGCTTCGGCTGCCGGCGCAAGCGGAGCGGTGATTTCGCGGCGCGGCCTGCCGGCGCCGCGCCGCTCGCGAGACCCCGATGCGCTCGTGGCGCGCCACCCGGCGCGCATGCGGACGCGGATTTTTTCAACGCTGAATTTAGAAAGCCCATAACGAACATGGCCACCGTGACGCCCCGCGCGACCAATGAAAGCCTGCATCCGACCATCGGCGCTGGCCGGCTGACGCTCGGCAATCGCATCCTGCTCAGCTTCGGCGTGCTGTTCGTGCTGATGCTGGTGACCGCCGGCGTGTCGTACGAGCGACTGCGCGCGATCAACGCCGAAGCCATCAGCATCGAGCGCGACTCGCTGCCCGGCGTCTACCTCGCGTCGACGCTGCGCGGCTCGGTCAACGAATCGTTCACGCTGCTGCAGCAGGCGACCTTCGTCGATACCGAACCCGAAACCGTGCAGCGCGATCTCGCGAAGATCCCCGACGTGCTGAAGGACATCGAGTCGCTGTCGGTGGACTACCAGAACACGACGTTCCGCGACGACGACCGGCAGCGCTTCGTGGCGTTCCGCGGCGCCTACGATCATTACGCGCCGCTGCTGAACGAAGCGGTGCAGAAGGGCCGCGTGTCGCACGAGGAAGCGGTCGCCGCGTACGCGAAAGTGCTGCCCGCGTGGACCGAGGTCGTGCGCAACGCGAACGTGCTGGTGCAGGAGAACCGCAAGTTCGCCGAGCAATCCGCGAAGCTGATCCGCGAATCGGTGCAGGACACCGAGATCGTGCTCGCGACCGCGCTGGCGTTCGTGCTGCTGTCCGCGCTCGGGCTCGGGTACGTGCTGTACCGTTCGGTCACCGTGCCGATGGCGCGGCTCGTCGAGGTGCACGACGTGATGCGTACCGGCAACCTGACGCGTCGCCTCGATCTGCGCCGTCGCGACGAATTCGGCACGCTCGAGACGGGCTTCAACCGGATGGCCGACGAGCTGACCGAGCTGGTCTCGCGCGCGCAGCAGTCGTCGCTGCAGGTGACGACGTCGGTGGCCGAGATCGCCGCGACGTCGCGCGAGCAGCAGGCGACCGCGAACGAGACCGCGGCGACGACGACCGAGATCGGCGCGACCTCGCGCGAGATCTTCGCGACGTCGCGCGACCTGCTGCGCACGATGAACGAGGTGGCCGGCGTGGCCGAGCAGTCGGCGACGCTCGCGGGCGTGAGCCAGAGCGGACTCACGCGGATGGGCGAGACGATGCGCAGCGTGATGGATGCGGCCGGCTCGGTGAACGCGAAGCTCGCGATCCTCAACGAGAAGGCGCTGAACATCAACCAGGTGGTCGCGACCATCACCAAGGTGGCCGACCAGACCAACCTGCTGTCGCTGAACGCGGCGATCGAGGCCGAGAAGGCCGGCGAGTACGGCCGCGGCTTCGCGGTCGTCGCGACCGAGATCCGCCGCCTGGCCGACCAGACGGCCGTCGCGACCTACGACATCGAGCAGACGGTCAAGGAAATCCAGTCGGCCGTGTCGGCGGGCGTGATGGGGATGGACAAGTTCTCCGAGGAAGTGCGCCGCGGGATGCTCGACGTGCAGCAGGTCGGCGGGCAGCTGTCGCAGATCATCGCCGAGGTGCAGACGCTCGCGCCGCGCTTCCAGATGGTCAACGAAGGGATGCAGACGCAGGCGAACGGCGCCGAGCAGATCACGCAGGCGCTGTCGCAACTGTCGGAGGCCGCGCAGCAGACCGCCGAATCGCTGCGCCAGTCGTCGCAGGCGATCGACGACCTGACGCTCGTCGCGAACCAGCTGCGCACCAGCGTGTCGCGCTTCAAGGTCGACGCGTGACGCGCGCCGATCCGCAGAACGGCGCCCACGCGCTGTTCCTGATGTTCGAGCTCGACGGCGAGCGCTATGCGCTCGACGCGGCCGGCATCGACGAGGTGCTGCCGCTCGCCGTCATGAAGGCGGTGCCCGGCGCGCCGGACTGGATCGCCGGGCTGCTGATGCGCGGCGGGCAGCCGGTGCCGGTGATCGACCTGCCGATGCTGGCGCTCGGGCGGCGCGCGCAGGCGCTGCGCTCGACGCGGCTCGTGATGGTCCGCTGTCGCGCGAGTCACGCCGGCCACGCCGACGGCGAACGCACGATCGGCCTGATCGTCGAGCGCGCGACGCAGACGATGCGGATTGACCGCGCGGCGTTCCGCGTGAGCGGCATCGCGACCGCGCGCACGCGCTGGCTCGGGCGGGTCGCGAACACGCCCGACGGCGTCGTGCAGCAGGTGTCGGTGTCCGACCTGATCGACGACGTCGCACGCCTGTCTCTGTTCGACGGCCTGCCGGGCCACGGGGAGGAGTCCGCATGAACGTGTCCGAATCGCGATTTCGCGGCTGGTTGCTGCGCGAGACGGGCATCGACCCCGATTCGCTCGGCAACGATTTCCTGATGCGTGCGCTGACCGATCGCATCCATGCGTGGCAGGCGGACGGCGAGCGCGTGCCGTCGGCCGCGCGGCCGCCCGTGACGCCGGAAGCGCTCGACGCGTACTGGCAGCAGCTCAACGCGTCGGCCGACGAACGGCGCGCGCTGATCGAGCTGTTCGTCGTCCCGGAAACGTGGTTCTTCCGCGACCGCGAGGCGTTCGCGACGCTTGCGCGGCTGGCCGCCGAACGGCTCGCCGCGATGCCTGGCCGCGTGATCCGCGTGCTGAGCGCGCCGTGCTCGACGGGCGAGGAGCCGTATTCGGCGGCGATGGCGCTGCTGGATGCGGGGCTCGAACCGGCCAGCTTCGCGATCGACGCGATCGACCTCAGCCCGCGCGCGATCGAGCAGGCGCGGCTCGGCTGTTACGGGCGCAATGCGTTCCGCGGGACGGCGACGGAGTTTCGTACGCGCTACTTCACGCCGACCCGCGACGGCTGGCTGCTCGACGAGCGCGTGCGGGCGTGCGTGCAGTTCAGTCACGCGAACCTCGTCGAACCGCTGGCCGATACCGGCATTCGCTACGACTTCGTGTTCTGTCGCAACGTGCTGATCTATTTCGACCGCGACGCGCAGGATCGCGTGATCCGCTCGCTCGACGAGCGTCTTGCCGACGACGGCGTGCTGTTCGTCGGGCCGGCGGAGACGGGTGTCGCGATGCGGCACGGAATGCGCTCGGCGCGGGTGCCGCTCGCGTTCGCGTTTCATCGCGAGCCGGCCGGCGCGGCGGCCGAGGCTGGCGCGGCGCGACCGGTCGCGCCGCTGTCCGCGGCGGCGCCGTATCGGGGCGCGGAGCGCTTCACGATCGCACCGCTCGCCGCGCCGCGCCCGGTGGTGGCCGTCGCGCCGCCCGCCTGGCTCGGCGACGTGCGTCAGCCGTTCGCGGCGGTGCCGCCGCCGGTCGTGCCGGCGGCCGCGATCGACGCCCGGGCCGACCTCGCGCTGGCAACCGCCGGGACGGCCGCCCCGGCCAACGACGGCATCGCGGCGGCGCTCGACGATGCTCCGACGCTGGAGGATGCGCAGGCGCTGGCGAACGCGGGCGCGTTCGACGAGGCCGAGCGTGTGCTCGCGCAGTTCTCGGCGCGCGTCGGCCCGCATGCCGATGCGTTTTATCTGAACGGACTGATCGCGGATGCGCGCGGGCGCGCTGCGGAAGCCGGCGACTTCTATCGCAAGGCGCTGTACCTGCGCCCCACGCATCACGAGGCGCTGACGCATCTCGCGACGCTGCTCGACGTCGGCGGCGATCGTGCGGGCGCGCAATGGCTGCTCGAACGCGCCCGGCGTTCGGCCGGCTGACACGATGACGGAAACGGGATCGACACCGCGATGACCAGAGGAATTCATGAACCGCGACGCCGCTGCCACTGACGACGCGACGCTCGACGTCGACGATTGCTGGAACCGGATCGGCACGCGCGGCGACCGCTCGTGCGAGCGGCTGAACGACTGCCTGCGCTGCCTGAACTGCCCGGTCTACGCGTCGCACGCGGCGAAGCTGCTCGAGCGTCCGCTCGACGTGGCCGAGATGACCGACGTCACGCGCCGGATGAGCGCGTTCGGCACCGCGCAAGCGGGCGACGACGGCGATACGCGCCATGCGGCGCTCGCGTTCCGGGTGGCCGACGAATGGCTCGCGCTGCCGATCGGCGTGCTGCGCGAGATCGCCGGCACGCGCCCGATCCATTCCTTGCCGCATCGCCGCAATTCGGCCGTGCGCGGGGTGGTCAACATCCGCGGCACGCTGCGCATCGCGATCTCGATCGGCGCGCTGCTCGGCCTCGATGCCGGCAAGGCGGGCAGCGGCAGCGACGACGGCCGGTTCACGCGGCTGCTGGTGGCCGCGCACCAGGGCGAACCGGTCGTGTTTCCGGTCGACGAAGTCGAGGGCGTGCTGCGCTTCGGCGCGTCCGACTGGGTGCCGGTGCCCGCGACGGTCGGGCGCGCGAGCGCCGGCCTGTCGCGCGGCGTGCTGGCGTGGCGCGGCAAGTCGGTGGGGCTGCTCGACGACGATCGTCTGTTCGACGCCGTGACACGGAGCATGCGATGAGCGGCGATGACGACCTGAGCCACCTGTCGCTGCTCGAACTGTATCGCGAGGAGACGCGCACGCAGACCCAGGCGCTGTCGGAGCGGCTGCTCGCGCTCGAATCGGGCGAGCCCGATTCCGTCGCGCTCGAGGCATGCATGCGCGCCGCGCATTCGCTGAAGGGTGCCGCGCGGATCGTCGGCGTGCCGCTCGGCGTCGACATCGCCGGGCGGATGGAAGAATGCTTCGTCGCCGCGCAGGCCGGCACGATCGCGCTGACGGCCACGCACGTCGACGTGCTGCTGGCCGGCGTCGACTTGCTGGTGCGCGTCGGCGATCCGCAAGGGCCGCCCGTATCGCAGACCGAGATCGACGTGTTCGCGGCGGCACTGACGGGCGCCGACGGCGCGCAGACGATGCAGGCGCCGGCCGCCGTGCCGCCGCCGATACCGCCGTCGGTCGTGCCGTATCGCGATCACGACGGCGCCGCCAACGAGCCGGTCGGCGCGAGTGCCGCGGTGCCGCCGCTCGCCGTGTCGGGCACGGTGCCCGATCCGGCCCAGGCCGGCCGCGTGGCGGGTGCCGGCGCGATGCGCCGCGTGCGCGCCGATACGCTGAACCGGCTGCTGAGCCTGTCCGGCGAATCGCTGGTCGAATCGCGCTGGCTGAAGCCGTTCGCCGAATCGATGCTGCGCGTGAAGCGTGCGCAGCGCGACGCGGCCCGTTCGCTCGACCTGATGTACGAGCAATTCGCCGACGATCTCGACGCCGGCATGCTCGCGTCGATGAACGAAGTGCGGCACATGCTCAACGACCTGCAGCGCTCGCTCGCCGAGCGCATGGACGAATTCGACCGCTTCGAGCGGCGCAGCACGCATATCGCCGAGCAGCTGTACGACGAGGCGCTGCAGTGCCGGATGCGCCCGTTCGGCGACGCGACCCGCGCGTATCCGCGCATCGTGCGCGATCTCGCGCGCTCGCTCGGCAAGCAGGTGCGTTTCTCGATCGTCGGCGAAGGCACGCAGGTCGATCGCGACATCCTCGACCTGCTCGACGCGCCGCTCGGCCATCTGCTGCGCAACGCGATCGACCACGGCGTCGATTCGCCCGACGCGCGCCACGCGCGCGGCAAGCCGGCCGAGGCGAGCGTCACGCTCGAGGCGCGTCACAGCGCCGGCTCGCTGCTCGTCAGCGTGATCGACGACGGGCCGGGCGTCGACATGGACGCGCTGCGCGCGGCTGTCGTGCGCCAGCGCCTGACCGACGACGAGACCGCCGCGCGGCTGTCCGATCCCGAACTGCTCGAATTCCTGCTGCTGCCCGGATTCTCGATGCGCGACGCGGTGACCGACGTGTCGGGGCGCGGCGTCGGCCTCGACGCGGTGCAGGAGATGGTGCGCGGCGTGCGCGGCGCGGTGCGGATCTTCAACGAGCCGGGCGCCGGCATGCGCTTCGTGCTGCAGTTGCCGCTCACGCTGTCGGTGATCCGCAGCCTGCTCGTCGAGGTCGGCGGCGAGCCGTATGCGTTTCCGCTCGCGCACGTGCGCCGCACGCTCGAACTCGCGCACGACGACATCGACGTGCTCGAAGGGCAGCCGCATTTTCCGTTCGACGGCCGGCGCGCGGGCCTCGTCGCCGCGCACCAGCTGCTCGACGCGGGCGAGCCCGACGTGGCGCGCGCCAGCACGGCGGTCGTGGTCGTCGGCGGCGAACCCGAGCTGTACGGCGTCGCGGTCGACCGCTTCCTCGGCGAGCGGATGCTCGTCGTGCAGCCGCTCGACAGCCGCCTGCACAAGATCCAGAACATCGCGGCCGGCGCGCTGCTCGAGAACGGCGACCCGGTGCTGATCGTCGACGTCGAGGACCTGATCCGCTCGGTCGACAAGCTCGTGCGCGGCGGCCAGCTCGCGCGGCTCACGCGCGATCCGCAACTCGCGCTCGCCGACCGGCGCCGTCGCGTGCTCGTCGTCGACGATTCGCTGACGGTGCGCGAGCTCGAACGCAAGCTGCTGGAAAAGCGCGGCTACGACGTGACGGTCGCGGTCGACGGGATGGAAGGGTGGAACGCGGTGCGCAGCGATGCGTTCGATCTCGTCGTGACCGACGTCGACATGCCGCGCATGGACGGCATCGAACTCGTCACGCTGATCAAGAGCGACCCGATGCTCAAGCGCGTGCCGGTGATGATCGTGTCGTACAAGGATCGCGACGAGGATCGCCGGCGCGGGCTCGATGCCGGCGCCGATTACTACCTCGCGAAGAGCAGCTTCCACGACGAGGCGCTGCTCGATGCCGTGCACGACCTGATCGGAGATGCGCGCGGATGAACATCGGCATCGTCAACGACCTGCCGCTGGCCGTGGAGGCGCTGCGCCGCGTGATCGCGCTGCGTGCGGACCATCGCGTGCTGTGGGTCGCGACCGATGGCGACGAGGCGGTGGATTTCTGCGTCGCGCATCCGCCCGACGTCGTGCTGATGGATCTCGTGATGCCGAAAGTCGACGGCGTCGCCGCGACGCGCCGGATCATGGCGCGCGCGCCGTGCGCGATCCTGATCGTGACGGCGAGCGTCAGCGCGAACACGTCGTCGGTGTACGAGGCGATGGGCGCCGGCGCGCTCGATGCGGTCGACACGCCGACGCTCGCGCTCGGGCTGTCGACCGACGCATCGCCGCAGGCGCTGCTCGCGAAGATCGACCAGATCGGCCGGCTGCTCGAAAGCCGCTCCGTGGCGCTCGTGCCGCCGGGGCCGGCGCCCACGCGCGGACAGCCGACGCTCGTCGCGATCGGTGCGTCGGCGGGCGGGCCGACCGCGCTCACCGCGCTGCTGCGCGCGTTGCCGGCCGATTTCCCGGCCGCGATCGTGATCGTCCAGCACGTCGATCAGGCATTCGCGTACGGCATGGCCGAATGGCTCGACGGCTATACGCGGCTGCCGGTGCGCGTCGCGCGGCAGGGCAGCGTGCCCGAGGCCGGCGCGGTGCTGCTCGCGGCGACCAACGACCATCTGACGCTATCGCCGCGCGGCGTGCTCGGCTATACGCGGCATCCGGCCGAAACGCCGTACCGGCCGTCGATCGACGTGTTCTTCAACAGCGTCGCGGACGGCTGGCAGAGCGAGGCGCTCGGCGTGCTGCTGACCGGCATGGGGCGCGACGGCGCGCTCGGCCTGAAGGCGATGCGGGCGAAGGGCTGCTACACGATCGCGCAGGACGAAGCGACCAGCGCCGTGTACGGGATGCCGAAGGCGGCGGCGGCGATCGGCGCGGCGTCGGCGATCCTGCCGCTCGAACAGATCGCGCCCCAGTTGATCGCGCGGATCGCGCTCGCGCCGCGCGACTGACCGCGCGCCGGGCACGCGCTGTCGCTGCGTGGCGGCGCGGCGCCTGCATTGCGTGCGTGGCGCGGCGTCGCGTACAATGGCGGCCTGCGGAGATGGCATGCCTCCCTGCGGTCGTTGCCGGCGCGTAGCGTGCGGTGCGGCCCTCAACCGCCGGTTTGCCCGGCTGATGATGCCTGCGTGTTCCTGGGTCGTCAGGAGGTCGCAGGCCGTCCACGCGGTATTCTGCCGCCCAGGTTTTGATGTTCCGTCGAATCTGGAAATCATGTTTTTCACGACTTCTGCCGATCTGTTCGCGACCGCGCGCTACGTGTGCCGCTGGCTCGCGCTTTCAGCCCTGCTCGGCGCGCTGGCCGGCACGGCTTCCGCGCTGTTCCTGATCGCGCTCGACTGGGCGACCGGTACGCGTGTCGCGCATCCGTGGCTGCTGTGGGGGCTGCCGGCCGCCGGTTTCGCCACCGGCTGGATCTACCATCGATTCGGCCAGTCGGTCGCGCGCGGCAACAACCTGCTGATCGACGAGATTCACGACCCGAAGGCGCTCGTGCCGAAGCGGATGGCGCCGCTCGTGCTGGTCGCGACCGTCGTCACGCACCTGTTCGGCGGCTCGGCCGGCCGCGAGGGCACGGCCGTGCAGATGGGCGGCGCGCTCGCCGATCGCGTCACGCACGTGTTCCGTCTCGATCGCGAACATCGCCGCGTGCTGCTGATGGGCGGCATCGCGGCCGGCTTCGCGTCGGTGTTCGGCACGCCGCTCGCGGGCGCGGTATTCGGGCTCGAGGTGCTCGCGATCGGGCGCGTGCGGTACGACGCGCTGCTGACCTGCGTCGCGTCGGCGATCGTCGCGGACGTCGTGTGCCGCGCGTGGGGCGTCCATCACACGGCCTATGCGATTCCGTTCGTGCCGGCCGTATCGGCGACCGGGCTGGCCGTGACGGTCGTCGCGGGCATCGCGTTCGGCGTGGTCGGGCGGCTGTTCGCGTTTGCGACGCATGCGCTGACCGCGTGGTTTCGCCGCGTGATCCGCTATGCGCCGCTGCAGCCCGTGCTCGGCGGCCTGATGGTCGCCGTGGCCGCGACCGTGTTGAACGTGCCGCAGTATCTCGGTCTCGGCATCCCGACGATCGAGGCCGCGTTCCACGGCCCGCTGCCGCTTTACGATTTCGCGGGCAAGTTCGCGTTCACCGTCGTCACGCTCGCGTCGGGGTTCAAGGGCGGCGAGGTGACGCCGCTGTTCTACATCGGCGCGACGCTCGGCAATGCGCTCGGCCAGGTGTTGGCGCTGCCGGCGCCCGTGCTCGCGGGGCTCGGCTTCGTCGCGGTGTTCGCGGGCGCGGCGAACACGCCGATCGCGTCGACGATCATGGCGATCGAACTGTTCGGCGCGGATATCGGCGTGTATGCGATCGTCGCCTGTGTCGTCGCGTATCTGTTTTCGGGACACGCGGGGATTTATCGCGCACAGCGTGTGGCGGTAGGGAAGGGCGCGCAGGTGGAGGCGGAGTGACGCAGGGTGGCAGCCGTGGTGCGAAGTCGTTCGAGCGCGGCGGCCCCGTGCGATATCCGGAGTACAAGAATCGACTGACGGACGCTCAATGACACTGGAAGACTTTCTGACCGAAGCGAAGCGCCTCGCCAGGCCGTGCCACGCGTACCGCTTCGCGGCCGGCGGCGAACCCGTCACCGGCTACTGGCATGGGATCGACGCCGGCGCGTCGTGCATCTCTGTGGAGCGCGACGGCGCCTGGCTGAACGTGTATCTCGACGAAAGCGGTACGGGCGGCCGCGTGGAGACTTCCACGCAACCTGTCCGCTCGGATCACCCGCTGTGCCGATCCGGTGCAACGTCGCTTCCGCCCGTCGATGCGGTGTTCCGCTTCGGCTCGGCCGCGATCGGCGCGTACCTCGACGCACACGGCTGGCAGCGCGACTGGGGATTCAACGACAACTTCAAGGGCGCGGCCGCGCACGACTACGCGCGCGAATGGATGGCGCAATGCCCGCTCTACACGGGCGGGGTGGTGGCCGTCACGGGCGGATGGAACATGCCGTGGCCCGACGACGACTGGCATGAACTGACGGACCTCGACCTCGTCCTCTGGACATTCGAGGAGTCGGAGCCGTGGATCGAGGTGTTTTCCGACGGCACCCGGTTCTCGGTGATCCAGCGGATCACCTAGCACGGTGGAAATTCGCCGTTACTGCTTCGGCAGCCGCGCGACGTTGCGCGCCAGCAATTCCTCGATATCGATGCCTTTTTCCGCCAGCAGCGCGGTGACGACGCCGTTCAATTCGCCGAGCGTCTCCTTGACCGATTCCCGGATCGTATCCACGACGACCTGGGTGCTGCGTTCGATCTCGATGTTGACCTTGTCGTTGACGCCCTTCGCATCGAACGTGGTCGCGCGGCGCGTTTCGGGAATCAGCCAGACCTCGAACCAGCCTTCGTCGCGATTGACGTCCGACACGGTGAGGCTGCAGCCGTTGATCGCGATGTAGCCCTTCGCGAACACATAGCGCTTGAACTCGGCCGGCACGCCGATGCGGATCATCCGGTTGTGTTCGGACGATGCGATGTGCACGATGGTCCCCGTGAAATCGACGTGACCGGACAGCGGATGCCCGCCGATCTCCGCGCCGTCCTTCGCGGCCCGCTCGACGTTGACGCGCGCGCCGGTCGTGAGGTCGGCCAGCGTGGTGATCCGCAGGCTCGGCAGCATCACGTCGAAGTCGATCAGCACCGGCGAATGGATGGTCGTCACCGTCAGGCACACGCCGTCGACCGACACGCTCGCACCGATCTCGATATCGTCGGTGAACCGCTCGGGGAATGCGATGCTGAACGTCCTCAGCTCGCCGTGATCCTTGATGGCGTTGATGGTGCCAACACCCTGAACAATGCCTGTAAACATGGTCTGCCTTTCGTCGCGAATTGCCTGGCCGACATGATAAGTGATCCACGGGAGGGGCGCGTGTCCGCGGCGGTCTGACGGCGGCAGGCCGCTTTCATGGAAGTCCCCGCCATGGGCCGGATCACTACGAACAAGGTCGATCGTCGCGAGTTTGCCGCCTATGCCTGCCCGGGCTTTCGCAGGTCACCGGTGCCGGTATCTGATAAACGACCGACACGAATTTCGGGGTCTCGCCACGGCCCGTTACAGTGCCGCCGAGGGACTCGGCGATACGTCGGCTCGGATGGTTCTCCTCGGCAACGGGATAGTTGAAGCGCCGGACGTTGAGCGTCACGCACGCCCATTCCACGACGAGCCTGACCGCCTCTCGTCCGATCCCTTCGCGATGCCGATCTTCGCGGATCCAGACGCCCAGTTCCGGGATGGCCTGCTTGACGTGATGAATCCCCACCAGGCCGAGGAAGGTTCCACCGTCGCGTTGTCGAATCACGAACACGTAGTCTGTGCCGTCGGTTTGTGCATGCAGCCACGTCTGCCAGACGCGATCGAAACTTTCCCTGTTCGCCGGAGGGTCCCAGCCCATATAGCGAGTCAGCGACGGCGTAATGCATGCAAGCGTCGCATCCGCGTCGTTCGCCGAAAACGGTGCGAGCGAAAGGCGATTCGATTCGATACGGGTTTCGTCCGGTTGAAACATCATTTCCTCGTCGTGCGTCGATCACGCCAATCGGATCGCCGGCATGGCCCGGCGATTGAAGCCATGTCGCCGGGTCATGTGACGACCTGCCTGCATCAAACCTCCGCCGGCTCTCCCAACGGCCCGGCATCGCGATCGGCCACGCGCCGCGGCGAATCGGCGAGCCCTTTCGCCAGCTCCAGCGCCTGCCGCTCGAACAGCCGGCGGTAGATGCCGCCGTCGATGCGGATCAGCGCGTCGTGATTGCCTTCCTCGATCACCTTGCCGCGATCGAGCACCAGCAGCCGGTCGAGCGAGCGCACCGTCGACAGCCGGTGCGCGACGACGAGCGTCGTGCGGCCGACCATCAGCCGCTCCATCGCCTGCTGGATCAGCAGCTCGCTTTCGCTGTCGAGGCTCGACGTCGCTTCATCGAGGATCAGGATCGGCGCATCGGCGAGGAACGCACGCGCGATCGCGACGCGCTGGCGTTCGCCGCCCGACAGCTTGATCCCGCGTTCGCCGACCAGCGTGTCATAGCCGTCCGGCAGTGCGACGATGAAGTCGTGCGCGCTGGCCAGGCGCGCGGCGCGCTCGATGTCCGCGCGGCTCGCATCGGGGCGTGCATACGCGATGTTCTCCGCGAGCGTGCGGTGAAACAGCACGGGCTCCTGCTGGACGATCGCGATCTGGCTGCGCAGCGAATCCTGCCGCACCTGCGCGATGTCCTGGCCGTCGATCGTGATGCGGCCGCCCGACACGTCGTACAGGCGCTGGATCAGCTTGATGAACGTCGTCTTGCCCGACCCCGAATGGCCGACGAGGCCCACGCGTTCGCCGGGCGCGATCCGCATCGAGAAATCGTCGTACAGCGGCACCGGATGGTTGCCGTAGCGGAACGTCACGTGCTCGAAGCGGATCTCGCCTTGGCCGATCCGGATCGCCGGCGCGCCGGGGCGATCGTCGATGCCGAGCGGCTGGCGTTCGAGCGCGACGAGTTCTTCCATGTCGTTTACCGAGCGCTGCAGGTTGCGGATGTGCATGCCGACGTCGCGCAAATAGCCCTGCAGCATGAAGAACATCGTCAGCGCGAATGCAATGTCGCCGACGCTCGCTTCGTTGTTCACCCACAGCCGCAGCGCGACGCCGATCATCGCGGCCTGCATCGCGACGAGCATCGCACCCTGCAGCCCGCCGTTGAACGTGCCGCGCACCCACGTGCGGCGCGTGCGCTGCCGCCACTTGCCGATCACGCGCGCGAGCCGCGCTTCCTCGCGCGTTTCCGCGCCGAACGCCTTGACGACCGCGTTGCAGCTCACCGCGTCGGCGAGCGCGCCGCCCATCCGCGTATCCCACAGGTTGCCGAGCCGCGCGGCCGGCGCGACGATGCCGAGCGACACCGCGACCGTCACCGCGATGTACAGCAGCGAACCGGCGCCGACGACGAGCCCCATCACGGGCCAGTGCGTGCCAAGCAGCACGGTCGCGCCGACCAGCATCGTGACCGACGGCAGCAGCGCGATCAGCACGGTGTCGTTGAGCAGGTCGAGCGCCCAGATCCCGCGGGTGATCTTGCGCACGGTCGAGCCCGCGAAGCTGTTCGCGTGCCAGTCGGTCGAGAAGCGCTGCACGCGGTGGAACGACGCGGCGGCGATCTCGCTCATCATCTTCAGCGTGAGCGTGATGATGTTCAGGTAGACGCCCTGGCGCAGCACGGTCGCGCCGATGCCGAGCGCGGCGAGCGTGCCGAACGCGGCGAGGGCCGAATGCCACGCGGCGGCGCGGTCGGTCAGGCCGGTCGACAGCGCGTCGACGAGGCGGCCGGCGAACAACGGCGTCAGGACGTCGGCGAGCGCGGCGAGCAGCGCGAGGCCCGCGACCGCGGCGATGCGCGCCGGCTGCTTGCGCCAGTAACGAATGGTGAAGCCGAAGACGGCCTGGAATGCATGGCCGCCCAGATGGGAGGTTTTTCTGGTCATGTATCGTTGCCCGGCGCATCGCGCGACGGGGCTTTCCGGTTCGGAGAACGTCGAAAACGCAACAGCCGGGCCGCGCGAAACACGCGGGCGGAACGAAACGGGCTGTCGGGAAAAGCGCGGCTGACGGGTCAGCGGAAAACTCGGGAGCCGGCGCGGACGGCGGGCTGGATCAGCTGCGCCGTGGGACCACGTTCGGGAAGGTGGCTGGCATTCGGAACATCTGCACCTCCCTGAAGTGAACGGTTGAAAGGACGCCGAAAAGACGTGCAAGGATTCTATCAGGACAGCCGCGCACGCTGCAACGTCTGACGAATGCGGCGTTGCAGCGTCGATACGGTTAGTATTCGGGGTTTTGGCCCCTTTTCGCGGACGTTGTGCGCTGGCAGACCGGGGCCGGCGCGCGCATCGATTACACTTGCGCGTCCGCGGCGCGCGACGAGGCGGCCCGTACAGATTCACTTCGAACCATTCCCGAGGAAACGATGAGCGACGTTCAGCAAGGCATCCTGGCTCCGATCGATACGGCAGCGCGATACCTCACTTTCACGATGTCGAACGACGGCAATGTCGCGGCGGCGCTGGCCGCGCTGCGCGAGATCGTCGACGGACGCGACACGGTCGTCGGTTTCGGGCACGCGCTGGCTGCATACCTCGGCCATCCGGTGCCGGGCCTGACCGACTACCCGGCGTTCGCGGTGAACGACCGCACGCTGCCGATGACGCCGGCCGACGTATGGGTCTGGCTGCGCTCGGACGATCGCGGCGAGATCGTGCTGCGCGCGCGGGCGATCGAGCGCGCATTGGCGCCGGCGTTCGTGCTGCAGGAGGCCGTCGACGGCTTCCGCTATTCGAACGATCGCGACCTGTCCGGCTACGAGGACGGTACCGAGAACCCGGAAGGCGACGACGCGGTGGCCGCGGCGATCGTGACGGGGCAGGGCGCGGGGCTCGACGGCGCGAGCTTCGTCGCGGTGCAGCAGTGGCTGCACGACTTCGACCAGATGGAGCGCATTGCGTCGGGCGACATGGACCACATCATCGGGCGCCGCCGGTCGGACAACGAGGAACTCGACGACGCACCCGAATTCGCGCACGTGAAGCGCACCGCGCAGGAAAGCTTCGAGCCCGAGGCGTTCATGCTGCGCCGTTCGTCGCCGTGGTCGGACGCGCGTCGCGCGGGCCTCTACTTCGTCGCGTTCGGCTGCTCGTTCCGCGCGTTCGACGTGCAGATGCGCCGGATGAGCGGCGCGGAAGACGGGATCGTCGACGGCCTGTTCCGCTTCACGCGGCCGCTGACGGGCGCGTATTTCTGGTGCCCGCCGATGAAGGACGGCAAGCTGGACCTGTCCGCGCTCGGACTGTAAGCGCCGGGCGGGATCGATGAACGGGCGGGGCGCGCACGGATGCGCGCCCCGCCCGTTTCGTTTGTCAGGCGGCAGACCGGACGGCCCGCCGCGTGCGTCAGTTCAGCGTCGTTTCGATCCGCGTGCCGCGCTTGATGAACTGCGTCACCGGGGTTTTCTCGCAGATTTCCGCGAGACGCTGGCGTTGCGCATCGTCGAGCGGGCCGTCGAGCGTGACGACGCGGCGCACGTATTGCACACCTTCGCGATCGGCATGCAGCTCGGTGCGCACGGCGATGCGCGCGGCCGGCCACGTCTTGCGCTGCATGTACATGCGCAGCGTCGCGGCCGTGCATTGCGCGAGCCCGGCCAGCACGAATTCGTATGGCGCCGGCCCGCGATCCTGGCCGCCTTCGCGCGGCGCTTCGTCACCGGTCAGCGCATGCGTGCCGGCCTGCAACTGGACGACGTAGTTGGGCGCGTCGGCATCGAGGACGGCGGCGGCGTGGATGAGCGACATGGCAAGTCTCCGGTAAGCGGATCAAGGAAAGCGGGCGCCGCATGGCGGCGTGCAGCCGTCAGCATACCGTCCCGTTCGCGCGGGCGCCTGCTGCGCTGCTACGCGTCGGCGATGCCGGCGCTGCTGCGCACGAGCGCGGCGATGCGTTCGCGCACCCACTGATGCGCGCGATCGGTGTCGCGCGATTCGTGCCAGTACGCGAGCAGCGGAAACGGCTTGAGCCGCAGCGGCAGCGGTCGCACGACGATCGGCAGCAGCGCGGCCATGCGCAGCGCATAGGTGTGCGGCAGCGTGACGAGCAGGTCGCCGGCCGCGGCGATCTGGCAGGCGGCGAAATAGTGCTGGCACGTGAGCCGGATGTCGCGGAAGCGTCCGTCGTTGCCGAGCAGGACGTCGAGCGATTGCGGCTCGCCGAGCGACGACACGGCGATATGCTGCGCCGCGAAATAGTCGCTGCGTCGCAGCGCGTCGCGCGCGAGCGGATGATCGCGGCGCAGCGCGACGACGAGCGAATCGTCGAGCAGGTGTTCGGTGGCGATGCGCGGGCCGGTCTGTACGCGCCGGTCGACGACGAGGTCGAGATTGCCCGAAGCGAGCTCGCGCTCGATGTCGGATACCGCGATGCGCCGGCTGACGAGCCGCAGGCCCGGCGCTTCGTCGGCGAACGCGGCGACGATGCGCGGCAATGCGATGGATTCGAGCACGTCGCGAATGCCGACCGCGATGCTCAGGTCGAGCGTCGCGGGATCGAAGGCGGCCGGATCGCGCGCGGTGCCTTGCAAGCCTTTCAAATGCAGCTGCACGTCCGCGATGATCGACCGCGTGCGTTCGGTCGGCACCACACGGTTGCCCTGGCGCACGAACAGCGGATCGTCGAAATGCGCGCGCAGCCGGTTGAGCGCATGCGTGACGGCCGGCTGCGTGAGATGCAGCGCGCGGGCGGCCGCGCCGATGCCGCCGTGCACGTAGACGGCGTCGAGCACGCGAAACAGGTTCAGGTCGAGACGGTGAGCGGCGGGCACGGAGCGCGGGCGGCGTGGTGAAGGACGATCGATTCTAAAGGATGTGCAGGCAACGGATGCGCCGGTTGACATGCGCGGCGATCGCGCGCGTTCGATGCGTGTCGATGCCGTTCGGGCCGATACGCGAACGTCTGTTTTGCCGATGGACATCGCCCTCGAATACGCCTGTCATTACCCCCGTCATTGCGGATGACGGCCGCAATAATCGACCGCATCGCATACGCGATTCTGTGCCGGCATACCAGCGGCGGGCAGCAGCCTGTAGTAATCCGCCATCATGCTGTCCCCGTCGGCCATTTCGCGCCAAAGGCGCTACCCGTTCGGCTAAGATGCCGTCGCTTCATATTTCGGGATAGCCGTCCTGTCGCACGCATTCAAACCAAATATAAGCCTGACAGTTCGACGGTATTAGAAGAAGTCGAACAAGTCGGGGGCTTGGCCAGTGAATGCAGCAGATCAGCGGTGGGTCGTTATCTATTTGAGTACGGGGTTTTCGTTGGCCCAGGCCGCGCGCCTCGGCGAAGCTTTCAATCTGGCGAATCGCCTGCACGCGTACAGCGCGGATTACCAGCTGAAGTACGTCTCCGAAAGCGGGGGACTGTTGCAGTCGTCGTCCGGCGTGCGCATCGCGGCCGATCCGCTCGGCGACGAACACAGCCGCCGGGCGCTCGCGTTCTTTCATCTTCATGGCGAGCGCGCGGCCGTCAACTGGGACGACGCCTTGCAGCGGCGCCTGACCGACATTCGCCGGCATGCGCGCTGGATCGTCGACGCGATGGATCTGCCCGCGCTCGCCGCCACGCGACGGCCCTCGTCGGCGATCGACGTGCGGCCGGGCAGGGCCGCGCGCCGCGCCACCACGACGATCGAATTGCAGGCCGGCGAGACCGACGTGTTCGCCGCCGCGCTCGACATGTTCCGCGTCGACCTCGGCGACAGCGCCGCGCAGGAGATCGCCAGCAACATGATGCGGCCGGTCGAGCAGCGCTATGCGCAGTCGATGTGGGCGTTCCGCGAACTGAGTGCGAGCCCGTCGATCCGGATGTCCGCGCAACGGCTGCGCGCGCAGAGCGTGAACCGCATCTCGATTGCGAGCGCCGCGCAGGCGGCCGCGATGAGCGAGCGCAATTTCCTGCGGCGCTTCAAGAAGGAAATCGGCGTGACGCCGACCGAGTTCGTCCAGCACGTGCGGCTCGAACGGGCGTGCCACATGCTGATCCATACGACGCTGCCGGCCGACAAGGTCGCGCGGCGCACCGGCTTCGGCAGCGGCGAGCGGCTCGCGAAGCTGTTTCGGCAGCGGCTGCTGATGTCGCCGACCGAGTTTCGCGTCGCCGAGCGGGAAAAGATCCTCGCGCAGGGCGCGGCGTCGCCCGTTCCGGACGAAGGACGAGCCGCCGCATGTTGCGACGGCGACGGCGACGTTGACGGAGCGGGGTGCGACGCGTGCGTGGTCGCGCACGATAAAACGGGACGGATACCCGTAAAATCGACGGATCGCGATCTCGATTCCCGGTTTCCATGCCCTTCCTCCCCACTACCGCCACCGCCCCTTTCTGCCCGTCGGAAGTAAAGGGCAGCATCACGATCGACGCCGCCGCGCCGCGCTGGCAGAAGCTCAGGCGTTTCTTCGGCCCCGGCCTGCTGGTCGCGATCGGCTACATGGACCCCGGCAACTGGGCGACCGATATCCAGGCCGGCTCGCAGTTCGGCTATTCGCTGCTGTGGGTCGTCGCGTTCTCGAGCCTCGCGGCGATCTTCCTGCAGATGCTCGCGGCGCGGCTCGGTCTCGTCGCGGGCAAGGATCTCGCGCAGGCCAGCTACGACCGCTACGGCCGGTTCGGCCGCGTCGTGCAGTGGATCACGGCCGAGGTGTCGATCATCGCGTGCGACATCGCGGAAGTGCTCGGCTGCGCGCTCGCGTTCAAGCTGCTGCTCGGCGTGCCGCTCGCGTGGGGCGTCGTGCTCACCGCGCTCGACACGGTGATCGTGCTCGGCCTGCAGGGCAAGGGGTTCCGGCAGATCGAGGCGATCGTGCTCGGGCTGATCGCGACGATGGCGTTCTGCTTCGTCGCGCAGGTGGCGATCACGCCGCCCGACTGGCATGCGGTGGTCGGCGGGCTCGTGCCCGGCGATCCCGGTCACGACCGCAAGGACGCGATCGTGCTCGCGCTCGGCATCGTCGGCGCGACGATCATGCCGCACAACCTGTATCTGCATTCGTCGGTCGTGCAGACGCGGCACGTCGTCGGCGGTGCGCGCGGCGTGATCCGCGACACGCTGGCGCTGGTGCGCATCGATACCTGCGTGTCGCTGTTCGTCGCGATGCTCGTCAACGCGGCGATCCTCGTCGTCGCGGGCGCGGCATTCCATGCGACGGGCCAGCACAACGTGACCGACATCGAGCAGGCGTACCGGCTGATCACGCCGATCGCCGGCGGTGCGGCCGCGCTGTTGTTCGGCATCGCGCTGCTCGCGTCGGGTCAAAGCTCGACGCTGACCGGCACGATCGCCGGCCAGGTCATCATGGACGGCTTCCTGCATACGAAGATCCCGTGTTACCAGCGCCGGCTGATCACGCGCGGGCTCGCGCTCGTGCCGGCGCTGATCGGCGTGCTGTGGCTCGGCGACGGCTCGGTCGGGCAACTGCTCGTGTGGAGCCAGGTGCTGCTGAGCCTGCAGTTGCCGTTCGCGATGTGGCCGCTGATCCGCTCGGTCAGCGATCGCCGCACGATGGGCGAGCACGCGATCGGGCGCGGGATGCAGGTGGCCGCGTGGGCGCTGTTCGCCGTGATCACCGGCACGAACCTGCTGTTGATTACCGGTGTCGCCGGTTGATACAGCCTGTCACAGGCTGACACAGGCACGCTGCGTGCCTGCGGTAAACTGCGGTCTTTCGATCGTCTCCGAAGTCCATCATGTGGAGTGAAATCAGCAACATCGGCGATGCCGCGCTGACCCTGCCGATCGCGTTGACCTGCGCGGCGTGGCTCGCGCTGACCGACTGGCGCCTCGCCGCCCGCTGGGGCGTGCTGCTGGCCGCCGGGATGGGCGTCGTCGGCGCCACGAAGATCCTGTATGCCGGCTGCGGCATCGAGCTTGCGCAGTTCGATTTCCGCGTGATCAGCGGCCATACGATGCTGTCGACGTCCGTATGGACGGTCGCGCTGTCGATGCTGTGGCAGGCGTTCCGGCACGGCAAGGCGCCCGGCATCGCGGCCGGGCTGGCCATCGGCGCGATCACGGCCGTTGCCCGCGTATTCGATCACTCGCACACCGTGCCGGAAGTCGTCGTCGGCTGGGTGCTCGGCGCGCTGGTCGCGCTGGTGTTTCTGCGCGGCTACGACGGCGTGCGGCAGCGCGCGTTCTCGCCGCGCGTCGCGGCGGTCTGCCTGTTGCTCGTGTCGGGTATCGCGTACGGGCACCGTGCGCCGTTCCAGCAGATGATCGACACGCATTCGCCGCAACTCTGCGCGTTCGTGCGCGCGCCGTCGGGCGACGGCTTCTGACGGTTGCCGATGGCGGGCGCTGCGGCCCGCTTTCCTGCCGCCGGCGTTCGTCCGGCGCTTTCCGGCGCTTTCCGGCGCGGTGCAGGATTCGACGCCGGATCATCTTCTCGATGGCTTCCTCGCCCACGCGGAACGCAACGCCCGTTATCCCGATAATCGACGAGCCGACGCAGCCCATCCGACCGGTCGCGCCGTGCTGTTCGCGCATGGGCGCCGGTACGTTCGGCTCATGAACGGTGCCTATGGCCGGGCATAACGAATATTCATTTCATCGATCGGCGGCATTCGCGTACGCTGGCTGTCGTTCGAGCGCGGGCGCGCCGCCCGGCCGGTCCGGCGCGCGCCGCGTTCATCTCGATATACTCCCGGAATCCGTGCGGCGCGCCGTCATGTCGGCGCAGCGGCGACCGGCGCACGTCGGTTGGCAGCGACACGGAAACCCCGTCGCGGCAGCGTTCCGCGACGACGATTCACGACAGGAGCTGGTCACATGACAATCGTTTCTTCGCGCCTCGCTGGCAAGTGCGCATACATCACGGGCGCCGCCGGCGGCCTCGGCCGCGCGATCGCGCGCCGGATGGTCGAGCAGGGCGCGCGCGTGTTCCTGACCGACATCGCGGAAGCGGCGGTGCTCGACGCGTTCGCGCAGGAACTCAACGCGGGCCACGCGACACCGGTCGCGTTCGCCGCGACCCAGGACGTGCGCGACGAAGCGCGCTGGCAGGCGCTGCTCGCGCAGGCGACCGATGCGATGGGCGCTCTGTCGGTGCTCGTCAACAATGCGGGCGTCGGCTCGATCGGTTCGCCCGCGCAAATCGAGCTGGACGAATGGCGCCGCGTGATGGCGATCAACGTCGAGAGCATCGTGCTCGGCTGCAAGCACGCGCTGTCGTATCTGGCCGAGAGCCATCCCGCGTCGATCATCAACATCTCGTCGGTCGCCGCGTTCAAGGTCGAGCCGGATTTCACCGCGTACAACGCATCGAAGGCGGCGGTCGCGTCGCTGACGAAGTCGATCGCGATCGACTGCGCGCGGCGCGAGATCGACGTGCGCTGCAATTCGATTCACCCGGCGTTCATTCGCACGGGAATCGTCGAGCCGCTGTTCCAGTCGCTCGGCGAACGCGACGCGACGCGCAAGCTCGCGCGCGGCATTCCGCTGCGCCGGCTCGGCGAGCCGGACGACGTGGCGCATGCGGCCGTGTATCTCGCGTCCGACGAGAGCCGTTTCGTGACGGCCGCCGAACTCGTGATCGACGGCGGCATGTGCGCGGTCTGACGCGCATCCCGAACGACAACGATTGGAGGAGAACATCATGTCGACACCCGTGAACCGCCAGCTGCTGCTGAAGACGCGCCCGGAAGGGCGGGTCGGCCGCGACCATTTTTCGCTCGTCGAGACGCCGGTGCCGGCGCTCGCCGACGGCGAGGTGCTCGTGCGCGTGCTGTACCTGTCGATGGACCCGACCAACCGCGTGTGGATGAGTGACGTGCCGCAGTACCTGCCGCCCGTCGCGATCGGCGAGGTGATGCGCGCGCTCGGGATCGGCCGCGTGGTCGCGTCGCGCCATGCAGGTTTCGCGGAAGGCGATCTCGTGCAGGGGCTGGTCGGCTGGCAGGACTACGCGGTCGTGCCGGCCGAGCAGGCCGCGCAGCTCGTGAAGCTGCCCGCGCAGTCGGGCCTGCCGCTGCCGACCCTGCTCGGCGCGTGCGGGATGAGCGGGCTGACCGCGTACTACGGGCTGACCGACATCGCGCCGGTGCAGCCGGGCGAAACGCTCGTCGTGTCGGCGGCGGCCGGCTCGGTCGGCTCGATCGCCGGGCAGATCGGCAAGATCCACGGCGCGCGGGTGGTCGGCATCGCGGGCGGCGCGGACAAGTGCCGCTACCTGACCGACACGCTCGGCTTCGATGCGGCCGTCGACTACAAGGCCGACGATTTCCGCCAGCAACTGAAGGCGGCGACGCCGGACGGCGTGCACGTGAACTTCGAGAACGTCGGCGGCGAGGTGATGCGGGCGGTGCTGTCGCGGATGGTGATCGGCGGGCGCGTCGCGCTGTGCGGCGTGATCTCGAACTACAACAGCGGCCGCGCGGCGGACGACGTCGGCGTGCTGATCTCGAAGCGATTGACGATGCGCGGCTTTCTGATCCTCGACTACCGCAAGAGCCGCGAAGCCGTGCAGACGCTCGCGGGCTGGCTGCGCGACGGCCGGCTCAAGGCCGAGGAAACCGTGGCCGACGGTCTCGAAAACGCCCCTGACGTGCTGAACCGCCTGTTCGACGGCGACCATCGCGGCAAGCTCGTGCTGCGCGTCGATCCGCACGCGTGACGGGCGTGCGACCTCGGTCGCACCGCGCAGCGGGGCGGTGCCGGCCGCGCTGAGTTCGATCAATTCGGCTGCAGTTTAGGACTTGTCCCATATATTGTTCGGGCCGCTCTCCCTACAGTGATTGCCAGCACACAGGCGGCGTGACCGACGCGTCACGCCGCCTGTTTTTCTGGTGACGCGGTAGAGGGGAGGAACCATGCGGAACAACGCGAAGCGGTCGGCAACGGCAACGGCAGGAGGCGCCGGCGTCGTGCGGAAGATGCTGTTCGGGCTCGGTGTCGTACTCGCGATGTCGGCTGCCACGTCGAACGCGATGGCGGCTGGGCAGCCCGCGTCGGATGGCGTCGTCCGGTTCACCGGCTCGCTCGTCGATCTCTACGACGTGACGCTCGATGCCCCGGTGGGTGTGCCCGTCGACGCGGAGCAGGCGGTCGACGGCAGAGCAACGGCCACGGTCCGGTTCGATGCGCATGGCCGGCGTTTGGCCGGTGCGCAGGTGGCGCTGGTCGGGCCCGACGGCGCGCCGTTCGCGCCCGAGAGCGGCACGGCGGTGCGTGCCACGTGGCGCGATGCGCATACCGGGCAAAGCGTGCTGCTGGCGCCGGGCCGGGTGCAGCGCGTCGGCCCGTATGGCGGCGTGATGACGGTCGCGGCGGATGAAGCAACGAGCGCCGTGGCGCCCGTCCTGATCCATATCCGTCATCCTTGACCGGCGCTTTCCGCAGGCGTGCGGAGCGCCGGCGGCCGGACGTGCGTCATTCGCCCTGTTCGGAGCGTGCGTAGATGTCCCAACTGGCCATGAACAGCGCGGCGACGAGCGGCCCGATCACGAAGCCGTTGATGCCGAACAGCGCCATTCCGCCGAGGGTCGAGATCAGCACGACCCAGTCGGGCATCTTCGTGTCCTTGCCGACGAGGATCGGGCGCAGCAGGTTGTCGACGAGGCCGATCACGCCGACGCAGAACGCGACGAGGATCACGCATTTCCAGACCGCGCCAATCATCAGGAAGTAGAGCGCGGCCGGTACCCACACGAGGCTCGCGCCGATCGCAGGCAGCAGCGACAGGAACGCCATCAGCGCGCCCCACAGCACGACGCCCTCGATCCCGAGGATCCAGAAGATCAGGCCGCCCAGCGCGCCCTGGACGAGCGCGACCGCGATGTTGCCCTTCACGGTGGCGCGCACGACGGTCGTGAATTTCGCGAGCAGCAGGTTCTTGTGCTCTTCGTCGAGCGGCAGCGCGCGGCGCACGCGCCGGCCGATCTCGCCGCCGTCGCGCAGCAGGAAGAACACCATGTACAGCATCACGCCGAAGCTCACGACGAACTGGAACGTGTTCTGGCCGATGCTGAGCGCCTGGGCGGCCGCGAACTGGCTGATCTGCGCGGCGCCGTCGGTCAGCTTCTTCTGGATGCCCGGGATGTTGGTCAGCCCGTACTTCTGCAGCAGGTTCTGGATCGACGTCGGCAGCGCGTGAATGATGTCATGGAAGTACTGCGAATAATTCGGCTGCGCGTCCTTGAGCTCTTGGTACACGTATGCGATTTCCTGCACGAGCGTCGCCGTGACGAACACGAGCGGCAGGATCACGATCAGGATGATCAGCGACATCGTGACGAGCGCGGCCAGGTTGCGCCGCTTGCCGAAGCGTGCGGCGAGCCAGCGTTGCACGGGTTGGAACAGGATCGCGAGTATGGTGCCCCAGAACACGGCGCCGGAGAACGGCGCGAGGATCCAGCACAGTCCGACGGTGACCGCGAACAGCAGGAAGTAGAAGAATTTTTGGTGGTCGTGTCCGCTATCCATGGGTGACATTCGCGCAGATTGATGCGTGGTTTGATTGAATCTCGTTGTCCCGTGCGCGATCGGTTCGCGAACGTCACGGGTTCGCGGCGCAATGCGCCGCCGGGCGGCCCATGCGGAGTATGCCCGCAAAGGTGCCGCCATCATAGCCGCTGCGTGAGACACATGCGAAAACGCCGCGGCCGGGGCCGCGGCGCTGCCGGGAAGCGAACGCGGCGCGAGGCCGCGTACCGCGTCGTCAGATGTTGAGCTTGGTGACCTTCGTGCCGTTCACCGACAGGTCGCCCATCAGGCCCGCGTTGGTCAGGACCAGCACTTCCACCGGTGCGGTAGCCGTGTTGGAGTCGACCGCGCCGTTCGCGCCGACCTTCACGACCGCGACCGATGCGTCGGCGCCGGCCGACCAGCCGTCCGACTTGCGGAACGAGTCGAGCGCATCCTGCGTCATGAACAGGAACACGACCGCCTTCGACTGCGCGCCGGCCTGCAGGCCGACCGACAGCGACGACGTGTTGTAGTAGCCGACGGTGCTGCCGCCGACCCGCAGCGCGCCGTTGCCGGACTGGGCGCCGACGATGAAGCCGGCCTGCAGCACGTTCGGGAACACGAGGACGCCGCGTGCTTTCGAGACCAGGTCGCGCGAACCCGGCACCGTCGAATACAGGCGCGACAACGTGGCGTTCACGCTGGCGTCGATCGACTGACGCTTCGACGCGCTGGCCGCGGCGCTATCGGGTTTGCCGGACGTGGTCGTGCAGCCGGCGAGGGCGAGGCTGCCCAGCATCACGGCGGCGGCGGCTTTCATGGCGAGGGACTTCTGCATGGCGGTTCTCCTTCGTTGTCTGATGGATGACGGGCGGGGCGGGCGGCGTTGCACGCGGCCCCGTTCAACGGCGGGAAAGGAGCAGGCCCGCAACGAACGCGAGGCCCGCGACGACGCCGGCGGTTTGCCAGGGGTTGTCGTGCACGGCCTGCGATACGCGTTCGGCCGAATCGCGCAGCCGGGCGGCCGCGCTGCCCGACGCGTAGTCGAGCGCGCTGCGCGCTTCATCGAGCCGCGATTGCACGCGTTTGCGCAGGGCGGCGATATCGCCATCGCCATCGTTCTTCAGCAGATCTTCCAGTTCGTCGACTAGCCCGCGCAGATCGTCGGTCACGTCGGCATGCAGGTCGCGGGCCGCCGAGCGCGTCGTGCGGCCCACGCGCCGGCCGGTGCGACGGATGTCGGACAGGCCGCGGTCCAGCTTGTGTTCGATCGAGTCGGTAAGCGCCATGGTGTTTATCCTCCTTTGATTCCAGGCAATTTGAAGATAAGACGAATCGCAGCAACTGATGTGATTCACTTGATCCGATTGAGTTTCGAGACAAATTTTCAATGCGTCGGCAGGATCGCCGGGGAGCCCCGTCGCGCGGGGCCGCGCAGCGGTTGAAAAAATTTCGCGTGTCGGGGCGGTACAGCGTGTCGAGCAGCGGGGCGCAGTGAAGGTCCGGTAAATATGGCGTCGCCAGGGGCATCAGGTAAATAGTGCCGTTGCAGGTTGGTTGTTGATGCAAATGCACTACTCGACGCGTCATCGATGCGCACGATTTGTGCCCGGTGCCGGTTGCGCGGCGGCGTCGTCCAGCGCGACGTCGATGACGACGGGATCGTGGTCCGACGAGCGGTAGGCGTCGGGTGCGTAATAAGTCGACCGGCGCGCGGACGTTTTGTAATCGGGCACGGGTTGCAGAACGAGCGGTTCGTCGGCGTTGATGTGCCAGAACCGCACGGCTTTCACGCGCGCGGCGAGCGGCGGCGTGGCCAGCGCATGGTCGAGATTGCCGGCTTCGCCGCGAAATACGTAGCTGTACGCAGCATCGCCGACGAAGCGCGCCGCCAGGTTCGCGTAGCCGCGCGCCTCGAGCGCGCGAACCGGGTCTTCCTTCGCATAACTGTTCAGATCGCCGATCAGCAGCACGCCGCCGGCGGCGACGCCCGTCGGCGAGGTGGCGAGCCAGTCGGCGACGCGCGCGGCGGCCCGCGTGCGCGCCGCATTCCAGCAGCCCTGGCCGTCGGACTGGTCGAGATTGGCGCCGCTCGCGTGCGGGCAATTCTTCGACTTCAGGTGATTGACCGCGACGGTGAAAGCGTGCGTGCCGCCGATGCGCCGGAACGTCTGCGCGAGCGGCGGGCGATGGCGGCCGCCGAGGGCGACGGTGGCGGCGCGCCCGACCGGCTCGACCGTGCGGCTGTCGTACAGCAGTGCGACCGCGATCGCGTCGCGACCCAGCCGCGCGGTGCCGGGGTCGACCGTGCGCCAGCCGTCGCCGAGCTGCGCGGCGAGCCGCCGGATGGCGCTCGCGTCGCCGTGGCCGTTGTTCGCGATTTCCATCAGCCCGATCACGTCGGCGCGCAGCGCGCGCAACGCCGCGACGATCTTCGCTTCCTGCCGTGCGAACGCGGCGGGCGTTTTCGCGCCGCGGTTGCCCGGCGCGTCGAATCCGCCGCCATGGCCGTCGCCGTTGAAATAATTGAAGACATTGAACGACACGACGCGCACGTCGGCATCGGGATGCCGGGCCGGTGCCGCGCGACGCGGATTCGCGGCGGGATCGAAGACGGGCGCCGCGCCGGCCACCGGCTGCAGCCGCCAGGTGCCGTAGCGCCATTCGAGCACGCCTTCGACGCCGCGTACCGTATAGCCCGCGCGCAGCGTGTTGGCGGCGCTCAGCGCGGGCGGCGGATATTGGACGGTCGCCGGGTCGCGCCGGTTCGACCCATCGTCGAGCACGATGCGGTTCAGTGCGTTGGCCGCGGCGTGCGCGGCGGCGTCGGCCGGCGGCCCGACCTGGGTCGGCGTGCGCAGCCGGCCGTTGCTCAGCACGATGCTGCCGTAGCGGCCGAGTTCGTGGGTATCGCTGACCGTCAGCGTTTGCGGCAGGCGTACGCGCATCGCTTCGTGCGCGGCCAGGACGGCCGGCGACGCGACCGGCAGCGTGAGCGTCGCCGGCGTGACCGTCTGCCCGCGCGCGCAGACGGCCATGCCGCCCGTCAGCGTGAATTGCGTGCGGCCGTATTGCTCGTCGACCTTGCCCGTCAGATGCACGAGATCGCCGGGCGCCGCGCGCGCGTTCGGTGCGTAGACGAACAGGCCTTCCGGGATACCCGGCCGGCGCCGCCGCTGCGCGTCGGCCTGCTGGACGAAGAAGCCGCCCAGGCCGTCGGCGCCACCGAACGCCGCGGTGACGACCGCTTCGATCGACGTCGTTTGCCCGGCGAGCGGCGACGGGCCGCCGGCGCGACGGATCTCGGCGATCGCCGTGGCCGCGCCGCCGCAGCCGCTGCTGACCGGCAGCGCGGCGGCGGGCCGGGCACAGAGGGCCACGGACAGCCCGACGGACGACGCCACGAACGGCGCGACGGCAAACAGGGGAAGCGGGCGTGACATGAGACGGTCCACAGGATCAAAATCCGACAGTTCGGGACCGCATCTTGAAGGCAAAATGTCAGGCTGCGGCCGAAATGGCCGTCCGGCCAGTACCGATTGGCCAACGATGCGGCAAGCCGCCTCGCGGCTGTTACGCTTTCGCACCGGGCGCCGCGTGCCGCTCGCCCGGCGCATGCCGCCGCGCCCCGTCCCCACAGGAGAAATCCATGTCTTACATGCTGTTGATTGTCGAACCGACCGAACAGCGCGCCGAGCGCACCCTCGACGAAGGTCAGGCGCTCTATGCGCGGATGGTCGATTTCGCCGAGTCGCTGAAGGCCCGCGGCGTGCTGCGCGGCGTCGAGTCGCTCGAGCGGTCCGAGCGCGGCACGCGCGTGCAGGTGCGCGACGGCGAGACGCGCCTGCTCGACGGCCCGTTCGCCGAGGCGAAGGAGATGGTCGGCGGCTTCTTCCTCGTCGACGTCGACACGCGCGAGGAAGCGATCGAAATCGCGCGCCAGTGCCCGGCCGCGCAATGGTGCACGGTCGAGGTGCGCGCGGTCGGCCCGTGCTTCCTGTGAACGTCGCGACTCGGTATTTACCCTGATTTGTCGTGGCGCATGTCGATCGGGCCATCTTCCGCCCGTCGTCCGGATAAGGCGCCGCGGAACGGGCGCCGCCTTCCACCGACGACAAGGAGTAAACGATGCGATTCATGATCATGATCCGGGCGAACGCCGTCAGCGAATCCGACGCGTTGCCGGACAACCGGCTGGTCGAGGCCATGACGGTCTATCACGAGGAGCTGGCGAAAGCCGGCGTGCTGCTCGACGCCAACGGCCTGCGGTCGAGCGCCCACGGCTGGCGCGTGCGCTACACGGGCGGCAAGGGCACGGTGATCGACGGCCCGTTCGCCGAAACGAAGGAACTGATCGCCGGCTATACGCTGATCCAGGTGCGCTCGCGCGACGAGGCGCTCGAATGGACGCGCCGGTTCCCCGCGCCGTTCGGCGCCGAGCTCGACTGCGAGATCGAGGTGCGGCCGCTGTTCGAGCTCGACGACCTTACGCCGAGCGATGCGGTCGAGCGGTTCCGTGATCTCCACGTCGGCCGCAGCCACGCCTGAATCCCACCTCACCGGAGTATCCGTCATGCACAAGATGGTTTTCATCAACCTGCCGGTAGCCGACCTGCCGCGCGCGAAGACGTTCTACCAGGCGCTCGGCTTCGAGGTCGTGCCGGCCTATACCAACGAGCAGGCCGCCTGCATCAAGATCAGCGACACGATCTTCGCGATGCTGCTGGTGCGGCCGTTTTTCCAGACTTTCACCGACAAGACGATCATCGATCCGGCCACGCATATCCAGGTGTTGTCGTGCCTGTCGTGCGACAGCCGTGCCGAAGTCGACGGGCTCGTCGCGAAGGCGCTGGCGGCCGGCGGGGCCGCGCCGCAGCCGCCGCGCGAGTATCCGAACATGTACGGCCACGGGTTCACCGATCCGGACGGTCATACGTGGGAGCTGATGGCCATGCCGCTGGATGCGTCCGCCCAGGGGCAGGCGTCGTGACGCATGAGGCCACGCATCGTGCGATCGAGGCAGTCTGGCGAATCGAGGCGCCGAAGATCATCGCGCGCGCCGCGCGCGTGGTGCGCGACGTCGGCGTGGCCGAGGAACTGGCGCAGGACACGCTCGTCGCGGCGCTCGAGCACTGGCCCGTCGACGGCGTGCCCGACAACCCGGCCGCCTGGCTGATGACGGCCGTGAAGCGCCGCGCGCTCGACCGGGTCCGGCAGGAGTCGCTTCATGCGGCGAAGCGCGACCAGCTCGGTCACGAGATGGACGCGCTCGAAGCGCACGTCGTCCCCGACATCGCGGACGCGCTCGCCGACGCGAGCGACGACGACATCGGCGACGACCTGCTGCGGCTGATCTTCACGTCGTGCCACCCGGTGCTGTCGACCGACGCGCGTGTCGCGCTGACGCTGCGGCTGCTCGGCGGGCTGACGACGGGCGAGATCGCCCGGGCGTTCCTGACGCCCGAGCCGACGATCGCGCAGCGGATCGTGCGCGCGAAACGCACGCTCGCGGCGGCGCACGTGCCGTTCGAGGTGCCGGCCGCCGATGCGCGGCCGGCGCGGCTCGCGTCGGTCCTCGAAGTGATCTACCTCGTGTTCAACGAGGGCCATGCGGCGACGGCGGGCGACGACTGGATGCGTCCGGCGCTCTGCGACGAGGCGTTGCGGCTCGGCCGCGTGCTGGCCGGGCTCGCGCCGGATGAAAGCGAAGTGCTCGGGCTCGTCGCGCTGATGGAGCTACAGGCGTCGCGCATGCATGCACGCGTCGATGCACAGGGCCGGCCCGTGCTGCTGCTCGACCAGGACCGCAGCCGCTGGGATCCGTTGCTGATCCGGCGCGGCCTCGCGGCGCTGGAGCGGGCGACGAAGCTCGGCGGCGTGCGCGGGCCGTATGCGCTGCAGGCCGCGCTCGCGGCTTGCCACGCGCGGGCGCGGCAGGCGGCGGACACCGACTGGGCGCAGATCGTCGCGCTGTATGACGCGCTCGCCGAAGTCGCGCCGTCGCCGGTCGTCGAACTGAATCGCGCGGTGGCGGTGGGCATGGCGTTCGGTCCGGCCGCGGCGCTCGAACTCGTCGACGTGCTGCGTGACGATCCGGCGCTCGCGCGCTATCACTGGCTGCCGAGCGTGCGCGGCGATCTGCTCGCGAAGCTCGGCCGCGCCGACGAGGCCAAGCTGGAGTTCCGCCGCGCGGCGGATTTGACGCGCAACGAGCGTGAGCGCGAATTGCTGCTCAAGCGCGCGATGGATGCGTGACGCGCTGCCGTATGACGCGTGACGCATGACGCATGACGCGCGCGCTCCGTCTTCCCGACCGTCCGCCTCGCACCCCGCACCCGACACTATCGTCCGCATTGAAAAAGCCTATTGGGTGATGCGAACGCGAGCGCCTAGATTGAAGAGCACGATGCGCGCCCGGCGCACGCATCGTTCCCCACATATCTGATCGGCCCGGCGCCGCACGCGGCCGCGCCGACTCGAACGGAGGCGCAAATGGCTCAACTCAAGGGCAGCAAAACCGAAGAGAACCTGAAGGCCGCATTCGCGGGCGAATCGCAGGCGAATCGACGCTATCTGTATTTCGCTTCGAAGGCCGACGTCGAGGGGCAGAACGACGTCGCCGCGCTGTTCCGCTCGACCGCCGAAGGCGAAACCGGCCATGCGCACGGCCATCTCGAATACCTGGAAGCCGTCGGCGATCCGGCCACGGGCTTGCCGTTCGGTTCGTCGCGCCTGAATCTCGAATCGGCGATCGCCGGCGAAACGCACGAATACACCGACATGTATCCGGGCATGGCGAAGACCGCGCGCGACGAAGGTTTCGACGAAATCGCGAACTGGTTCGAGACGCTCGCGAAAGCCGAACGCAGCCACGCGAACCGCTACACGAAGGCGCTGGACAGTCTCGTCGACTGACGAGCCGCCGCGGGCCGCACGGCATCGCCGTGCGACCGGCCCGCAGCCGGCCGTTCGTTCCGTCGCCGCCCGCAGCGCGCGGGCGGTGCGCTTGCGCACATGCGCGCCACGCGGGAGCGTCCCATGCCCCACAAGGAAGGCAGTCTCGAAGCGCCGACCCGGCATCCGCTCGACTGGCAGTCCGAAGCGTTCTACGACCAGGCCGCGATCGATGCGGAAATGACGCGTGTATTCGACATCTGCGCCGGCTGCCGGCGCTGCGTGTCGCTGTGCGGCGCGTTTCCGGCGCTGTTCGACCTGGTCGACGACACGCCGACGGGCGACATCGAGGAAGTGCCGAAGGCCGCGTTCGGCAAGGTCGTCGACCAGTGCTATCTGTGCGACCTCTGCTACATGACGAAATGCCCGTACGTGCCGCCGCACGCATGGAACGTCGATTTCCCGCACCTGATGCTGCGCGGCAAGGCCGCGCGTTACAAACGCGGCGAAGCGACGTTGCGCGACAAGGTGCTGTCGAATACCGATGCGCTCGGCCATTTCGCGGGCATTCCGGTCGTCACGCAGGCGGTCAACGCGGTGAACCGCACGCCGCCCGCGCGCCACGCGCTCGAAGCGGCGCTCGGCGTCGATCGTCATGCGTGGCTGCCGGAATTCGCGCCGCGCAAGTTCCGGCGCGCCGCCAGACGTTCGGACAACCCGCCCGTGCGCGACGGCGAACGCACGCCCGGCAAGGTCGCGATCTATGCGACCTGCTACGTGAACTTCAACGAGCCGGGAATCGGCCACGACCTGCTCGCGATCCTCGCGCACAACGAGATCCCGTACGAACTCGTCGCGCGCGAAGCGTGCTGCGGGATGCCGCTGCTCGAGCAGGGCAATCTCGACGGCGTCGCCGCGAAGCAGGCCGTCAACATCCCGGTGCTCGAACGCTACGCGCGCGACGGCTATGCGCTGATCGGCGCGATTCCGAGCTGCGTGCTGATGTACAAGAGCGAGCTGCCGCTGATGTTCCCTGATGACGCAGCCGTGCGCGCGGTGGCCGACGCGTTCTGGGACCCGTTCGAATACGTGATCGCGCGGCATCGCGACGGGCTGCTGAAGACCGATTTCAAGACCGGCCTCGGCACCGTGTCTTATCACGTGCCGTGCCATGCGCGCGTGCAGAACATCGGCCGCAAGACGGCCGATGCGCTGTCGCTCGTGCCCGATACGCGCGTGAACGTGGTCGAGCGTTGCTCGGGCCACGCGGGCACGTTCGGCGTGAAGAAGGCATTTCATGCGGAGGCGATGCGGATCGGCGCGCCGGTGTTCAAGGCGATGGCCGAGCCGCATCCGGACGTCGTGTCGTCAGACTGCGCGCTCGCCGGCCATCACATCGTGCAGGGCATCGACGAAAAGGGGCTGCCGCACGCGCCGCTCGCGCATCCGTTGACGCTGCTGCGCCGCGCGTACGGCATCTGAGCCGCTGCCGGCCATCCACGAGGACATCCATGACGCTGACCCGCGACTCCCTGCTGACGCTCGAAGCGTACGCGAAGATCCGCAAGGCCGAACACGCGCGGCTCGTCGCGTACAAGCGCCGCCGCGCGGTGGCGCTCGGCAACCACCTGCGTTTCCTGTTCGAGGACGAGACGACGATCCGCTATCAGATCCAGGAGATGCTGCACATCGAGAAGATCTTCGACGAGGCCGGCATCGAAGGGGAGCTCGACGCGTATCTGCCGCTGGTGCCCGACGGCACCAACCTGAAGGCGACGATGCAGATCGAGTACGAGCATGAAATCGAACGGCGCGCGGCGCTCGCGCGGCTGATCGGCGTGGAGGATCGCGTGTACCTGCGGGTCGACGGGCACGCGAGCGTCTACGCGATCGCCGACGAGGATCTCGAGCGCGACAACGCGGAGAAGACGTCGGCCGTGCACTTCGTGCGCTTCGAGTTCGATGCGCCGATGCGCGCGGCGCTCAAGGGCGGCGCGGCGCTGTCGATCGGCTGCGATCACCCGGCCTACACGATGCCGCCGCAGCGGGTGGACGCGGACGTGACCGCGTCGCTGGCCGGCGATCTGCGCTAGCGCCACGGCCTCCCCGCGCTGCGTGCCACGCACGCGGGCTTGCGCTTTTCCGTTCCGACCCGAAGAAACCCGCGCCCCGCGCCGTCCGGCGCGGCCGTGCGGCGCTCGCCGCGAAAATGTAACAAGCGTGACGGATTTGCATGCGGGGACACATTGGGCGCGCGGCGTCAGCGTGTTTTCATCACTCGCAGAGAAACAATAAAGAGATTGTGCATGAAGATAATTTGATTCAGCGCAATTTGAATGATTTACCGATTCATGAATATCTTGTTACGAATTTTCCCCTGATTTACCGATTTTCGGAGGCTATTCCGGGCGGTGTTGCCGGCAGGGGTCGGAGCAGCCCGAAACCGCCTGTTTCAGCGCATTCTTCAGACGCTGCGGAGCCCCGCCGGACGGGCCTTTGCAGCCATCGGCATAAAGATCTCGCAAAAAAATTCAAGCGTAAATGGATTGCCCGCCCATGGCAGGTTGTTTCAGTGCGTAACATTAAGTCATTGTCATATTGAGATAAACCCTAGGGATGGTATGCTTCGTGCACAAAAATTCCCACATTGGAGTGAGACCGCGATTTGTGCGCCATTGCCGGGAATCGCGGCACCGTGAAAGTGCGGTGTCGCCCGGTATGCACAACGCCGGATAACCATAATGTGCAACCTGGCCGCCCCGCGACGCGATGTGTCGCGACGGCGCCGCCAATCGCAGCCCCGGCCTGGCTGCGTGGAGAGATCGACTATGTTCTTCGATGAGCTTAACGATGAAGAGTGGTTTCGCCTTTCAGCGCTGATCGCCGATGAACCCATCCGGCTGAACCGTCGCGGGCGTCCACGCGCCGAACCGCGTGTCGTCGCCAACGCGGTGCTGTGGATCCTGACGACCGGGGAAGCCTGGTCCAAGCTGCCCGGTCGCTATCCGTCCGGGCCGACGTGCCGTCGTCGCTACGAGGAGTGGCTCGCGAACGGCACGCTGCTGCAGATGATCGACGTGCTGACCCAGTTCAGCGGGCGCACGTTCGCGTATATTCCGCCGCCGCCGGAGGCCGTCGTGCCGGCTCGCCGCGCGGAGCCCGTGCCCGACAACGATCGTCTGCGTGGCGTGTTCTGGCAAAACCCCGAGTCGTGGCAATTGCCGGTTGCGCAGGCAAACGTTTGGGAGGGCGAGGGTGCGTCGTTGAGCACGATGTCGGCCGACCAGGTGGACGGCCGCGCCGACGTGTCGTTCTCGGTGCCCGGCGCGCCGGCCACGGAGCTGCGCCATGCGCGGGCGTCGTCCGCGAGCTTCTCGTCGGCCGAGCCGCAGATCGACGAGTATCGCGGCTATACGATCAGCGGCACCGCGCAGCCCGTGCAGAACCTGATGTATCGCGCGTGGGCCGAGATCTCGCAGGACGACCGGCGCGTCGAACGCTCGGGCCTGATCGGCCCGCGCTTCACCGATGCCGAGGAAGCCGAGCAGTATGCGCTCGACTGGGCGCGCCAGTGGATCGATCGCCACGGTGCGAGCGACGCGCCGGCGCGCGAGCCGCAAGGCGAAGTGCTGGCCGGTTTGTCGGCGCTGGCGCGTGCGGAATCGGACATCAAGCGCTTCATCGCCGAGCGTCGCGCGGGTGCGTTGTCGGAAAGCCGCAACGATCCCGTGCAGTCGGAGCGTCGCGAATACGCGTATCGCGTCGGTTGATCGTCGTCCCCGCGCGACGCGCGGGCCGTCGTGTGCCACGATGCCCGCGCCGCGCGCCCGTCCGGTTTTTCCATCATGTCCGTATTGCCCGGGCGCCGCCGTCGAAGCGGCGCCCGGGGTGCATGGCGCGTTACTGCCGGCCGTAGGTATCGTCGAAGCGGACGATGTCGTCCTCGCCGAGATACGCACCCGACTGCACTTCGATCAGTTCGAGCGGCATCTTGCCCGGGTTCTCCAGGCGGTGCGATACGCCGAGCGGAATGTACGTCGATTCGTTTTCGGACAGCAGGAACGTTTCGTCGCCGCGCGTGATGCGAGCGGTGCCGCGCACGACGATCCAGTGCTCGGCGCGGTGGTGGTGCATCTGCAGCGACAGTTGCGCGCCCGGCTTCACGACGATGCGTTTCACCTGGAACCGCTCGCCCGTGTCGACCGAGTCGTAGTGGCCCCACGGACGATGGACCTTGCGGTGATCGGTCGCTTCGGTGCCTTGTCGCGCCTTGATGTGCCCGACGATCTTCTTCACGTCCTGCACGCGCGATTTGTCCGCGACGAGCACGGCGTCGGGCGTTTCGACGACGACCAGGTTCTGCGTGCCGACGCACGCGACGAGGCGGCTTTCCGAATGCGCGAACGTCGATTCGGCGCCTTCGAACAGCACGTGGCCGCGGCCGACGTTGCCGGTCTCGTCCTTCGCCGAGATCTGCCAGATCGCGTCCCACGAACCGACGTCCGACCAGCCCGCGTCGAGCGGCACGACCACGCTCTCGCACAGTTGCGGCTGGCTCGCGAGCGGCTCCATCACCGCATAGTCGATCGAGTTCGACGGCGACGCGGCGAACGCCTCGCGATCGACGCGGAAGAAATCGCCATCGTCCCGGCCCTGGGCGACGGCCTGTTCGCAGGCTGCGTAGATCGCGGGTTCCAGCTGCCGGATCGCCTTCAGCCAGACCGACGCGCGCACGATGAAGATGCCGCTGTTCCACCAGTATTCGCCCGACGCGACGTACTGCTGCGCGAGTTCGAGGTGCGGCTTCTCGACGAAACGGTCGAGGCGGCGCACGTCGAGGGTGCCGGTCCCGGCGTCGCCGAGCGGCGCGCCGACGCGGATGTAGCCGTAGCCGGTCTCCGCGTGCTTGGGCACGATGCCCATGGTCGCAATCTTGCCTTGCGCGGCGCAGTGCACGCCGGCCGCGACGGCCGCGTGAAAGCGCGGCAGGTCGGCGACCGCATGGTCGGCCGGCATCACGGTCATCACCGCATCGTTGCCGTCGGCGACGAGCCGCAGCGCGGCGAGCGTCAGCGCGGGCGCGGTGTCGCGGCCGAGCGGCTCGAGCATGATGGTCGCGCGCTTGGCCGTCAGGCGCAGCTGTTCGGCGGTCGTGAAGCGATGATCCTCGCCGCATACGATCAGCACGTCGTCGTTCAGCGGGTGATCGGCCGTCAGGCCGTCGAGGCGCAGCGCGGTCGACTGCAGCAGCGAATGATCGCCGAGCAGGCCGATCAGCTGTTTCGGGAAACGCTCGCGCGACATCGGCCACAGGCGCGTGCCGGAACCGCCGGCAAGAATCACGGGCTGCACGGCGAGACGCATACCGGCTGCGGGCATACCGGCGCCGGGCGTGCCGACGGCGGTTGCGGCGGAAGAAGAATGGCGCGTTTCGGCGGCCACTGCCGGAGCATTCATGATGACACTCTCCACGGTTGAAGTCAGTGCCTGTCGTTGTAGCATGAAGTAAATCGACAATAAAACCGGACCCAATGCCGAATATCCGCCACGCATTCATCCGGAAGAATTTTCCTCGATGGCATCGGCTGGAAATAAAAAAATAAAAAATAATTCCGGTCGCCGGCCGGATGTGCCCGCCCGCAAAGGGTGCACGGCAAGCGTAACGAGTCTGAAAAAATCCCCGTTTCCGCCCGATTCGGGAAAACCTGCCGATTTAATTAAAAAAGATCGCGGCAAGAATTTCCGATTATTTTTCGAAATACTTGTGCGCTTGAGGGGGAATTTTCTTGTCGCTTCAATAGCATCATGCAACGTTTGAATCGAAGGTGCGGCACGGGTCGCACGAGGAGCTGTTCGGCAAACGCCTGTTCAAGGAAGAGGAAACGGACATGTTGAGCGTGCTGGCGAGAGTCATCGATATCGCGATGGTCGTGACGGGCGCGCTGATCGCGGCCGCGCTGCACGACGGCAGCATCGGGCTCAGCGACCTGCAGCGCACGACGGTGCTGTTCGACTGCCTGCTGGTCGTCGTGTTCTTTCCGGCCGTCGGCATCTACCAGTCGTGGCGCGGTAAGCGTCTCGTCGGGCTGATGGGGCGCGTCGCGTTCGCGTGGCTCGCGGTCGAGCTCGCGGGCATCCTGATGAGCTTCAGCTTTCACCAGTCGGGCGACCTGTCGCGGCTGTGGCTGGGTTACTGGGCGCTGGTGACGATGGCGCTGCTCGCCGGCTCGAAGGCCTGCGTGCACGTCGTGCTGCGGCAGTTGCGCCGCGGCGGCTACAACCTGAAGGCGGTCGCGATCGTCGGCGGCACGCCGGCGGCGCGGCGGCTGATCGCGCAGATGCGGGCGCGGCCGGAGGCCGGCTTCAACCCGGTGTGCGTGTACGACGAAAGCGAGGCGCCGGGCGAAGTCGCGCTCGACGACGTGCGCATCGAGCGGCAGTTCGAATCGCTGGTGTGGCTGGTGCGCAGCCGCGCGATCAGCGAGCTGTGGCTCACGCTGCCGATCACGGAGGAGCGCCGGATTCACCAGATCGTGACGGTGTTTCGCCACGACTTCGTGAACATCCGCTTCATTCCGGACGTGCGCACGCTGTCGTTCTTCAACCAGGAAGTGGTCGAGGTGCTCGGCGTGCCGGCGATCAACCTCGCGGCGTCGCCGATCACCGACGTGCGGATCCTGCCGAAGTTCGTGTTCGACCGGCTGTTCGCGCTGGCGGCGCTCACGGCGCTCGCGCCGGTGATGGTGCTGATCGCGGCGCTGATCAAGCTGACCTCGCGCGGGCCGGTGTTCTTTCGGCAGAAGCGCAAGGGCATCGACGGGCACGAGTTCGAGATCTACAAGTTTCGCTCGATGAAGGTGCATCAGGAAGTGGCCGGGCAGGTCACGCAGGCAACCAAGAACGACTCGCGCGTGACGCCGGTCGGCCGGTTCCTGCGCCGCACGAGCCTCGACGAGCTGCCGCAGTTCATCAACGTGCTGAAGGGCGAGATGTCGGTGGTGGGGCCGCGCCCGCATGCGCTCGCGCACGACGACATCTACAAGGATCTGGTCAAGGGCTACATGTTCCGCTACCGGATCAAGCCCGGCATCACCGGGTGGGCGCAGATCAACGGCTTTCGCGGCGAAACCGACCAGATCGAGAAGATGATGGGCCGCGTGAAGCTCGACCTGTACTACATGCAGAACTGGTCGTTCTGGCTCGACATCAAGATCGTCGTGCTGACGCTGTGGAAAGGGTTCACCGGCAGCAACGCGTACTGACACCGACGCGCTGCGTCACGCAGGCATTCCGGTTTTACGAATTTCGAATCATTGGTCAAGGGGTCCGACACATCATGAATCTGACTATCATCGGCAGCGGTTACGTAGGGCTTGTCACCGGCGCCTGTCTCGCCGACATCGGGCACGACGTGTTCTGTCTCGACGTCGACCAGGCGAAGATCGACATCCTGAACGACGGCGGCGTGCCGATCCACGAGCCGGGCCTGAAGGAAGTGATCGCGCGCAACCGTTCGGCGGGCCGCCTGCGCTTCTCGACCGACATCGAGGCCGCGGTCGCGCACGGCGACGTGCAGTTCATCGCGGTCGGCACGCCGCCCGACGAGGACGGTTCGGCCGACCTGCAGTACGTGCTCGCGGCGGCGCGCAACATCGGCCGCTACATGACCGGCTTCAAGGTGATCGTCGACAAGTCGACGGTGCCGGTCGGCACGGCCGAGCGCGTGCGCGCGGCGGTCGCCGAGGAGCTCGCGAAGCGCGGCGGCGACCAGATGTTCTCGGTCGTGTCGAATCCGGAATTCCTGAAGGAAGGCGCGGCCGTCGACGATTTCACGCGGCCGGACCGCATCGTGATCGGCTGCGACGACGACGTGCCGGGCGAGCGCGCCCGCGAGCTGATGAAGAAGCTCTACGCGCCGTTCAACCGCAATCACGAGCGCACGCTGTACATGGACGTGCGCTCGGCCGAGTTCACGAAGTACGCGGCGAACGCGATGCTCGCGACGCGCATCTCGTTCATGAACGAGCTGGCGAACCTCGCCGACCGTTTCGGCGCGGACATCGAGGCCGTGCGCCGCGGGATCGGCTCCGATCCGCGCATCGGCTACCACTTCCTGTACGCCGGCTGCGGCTACGGCGGCTCGTGCTTCCCGAAGGACGTCGAGGCGCTGATCCGCACGGCCGACGAGCACGGCCAGTCGCTGCAGATCCTCAAGGCCGTGTCGTCGGTCAACGCGACGCAAAAGCGCGTGCTCGCCGACAAGATCGTCGCGCGCTTCGGCGAGGACCTGAGCGGCCGCACGTTCGCGCTGTGGGGCCTCGCGTTCAAGCCGAACACCGACGACATGCGCGAGGCGCCGAGCCGCGAGCTGATCGCCGAGCTGCTGTCGCGCGGCGCGCGCGTCGCCGCGTACGACCCGGTCGCGCAGCAGGAAGCGCGCCGCGTGATCGCGCTCGATCTGGCCGATCACCCGAGCTGGCTCGAACGCCTCACCTTCGTCGACGACGAGGCGCAGGCCGCGCGCGACGCCGACGCGCTCGTGATCGTCACCGAATGGAAGGCGTTCAAGAGCCCCGACTTCGTCGCGCTCGGCCGCCTGTGGAAGACGCCGGTGATCTTCGACGGCCGCAACCTGTACGAGCCGGAGACGATGAGCGAGCAGGGCATCGAGTATCACCCGATCGGGCGGCCGGGCTCGCGCCAGGCAGTCGCCGCCCGCGTGCCGGGCGCTGCGCGCGCCAGCGCGTAACCCGCTTTCCGTCACTCGTTACGAGACGCCATGTTCCGGAACATCCTGATCGTCTGCCACGCGAACGTCTGCCGCAGCCCGGCGGCGGAAATGCTGTTCAAGTCGCACGCCGCGTCGCGCGGCGGCCCGCGTCCGACGTTCCACTCGGCCGGCGTGCACGCGAACGACGGCGACGGCATCGATCCGGTGATGCGGCAACTGCTGGCCGAGCGCGGCGTCGATGCGACGACCCACCGCTCGCGGCGGCTGTCGCGCCGGATCGTGCGCGACGCCGACCTGATTCTCGTCAGCGAGCGCCGACAGATCGCGGCCGTCGAAGCGGTCGATCCGTTCGCGCGCGGCAAGGTTCACCTGCTCGGCAAGTGGGAAGGGGCCGAGATTGCGGACCCGCACGGCGGCCCCGAGGCCGACTACCGCGAGAGCTACTCACTGATCGAACGTCTGGTTCAAGGATGGCTACAGAAACTATGCTGAAACGCCCGATGCGCCCGGTGGCGCTTGCCGTCGCGCTGACGACTTTCCTGTCAGCCTGTGCAACCGCGCCCGGCAACTACCTCGACTCGTCGAACCTGAAGGACGAAGGCCGGCAGGAAGCGGCCGAAACCTATCCGGTTCATTACATCGATGCCAAAGTGGTGATGGACCAGCTGCAGAAAGCGCAGGTCGATCACCCGCTGCCGCCGGGACGTTACACCGATCCGTCGCAGTACACGTATCGCGTCGGCCCGCAGGACATCCTCGGCGTCACCGTGTGGGATCACCCGGAGCTGACGACGCCGCAGGGCCAGTCGTTCTCGAGCGGCGGCAACACGACGCAATCGGTCGCGGGCGCGCTGCAGCAGCCGTATACGACCGCGCTGCCGGGCCAGGCCGATCCGTACGGCCAGACGGTCGCCGCCGACGGCACGATCTTCTTCCCGTTCGTCGGCCGCATCCGCGTGGCGGGCAAGACGGTCGCGCAGATCCGCGACGAGATGGCGTCCAGCCTCGCGCGCTATGTGAAGAATCCGCAGCTCGACGTGCGCGTGCTGTCGTTCCGCAGCCAGAAGGTGCAGGTGACGGGCGAGGTCAAGCAGCCGGGCCCGCTCGCGGTGAGCGACGTGCCGCTCACGCTCGTCGACGCGATCTCGCGCTCGGGCGGCTCGACCGCCGAGGCCGACCTGCAGCGCGTGCGCCTGACGCGCGACGGCAAGCTGTACACGCTCGACGCGAACGGCGTGCTCGATCGCGGCGAAGTGAAGCAGAACGTGATGCTGCAGCCGGGCGACATCGTCAACGTGCCGGACCGCAGCGACAGCCGCGTGTTCATCATGGGCGAGGTCAAGACGCCGGTCACGGTGCCGATGCTCAAGGGCCGGCTGACCATCGCCGATGCGCTGACCGCGGGCGGCGGGATTCTCGACACCGATGCGAACCCGCGCAAGATCTACGTGATGCGCGGGATGCGCGACAACCCGACGAAGCCTGAAGTGTTCCGTCTCGACATGACGCAGCCCGACGCGCTGATGCTGTCGAGTCGCTTCCCGCTTCAACCGCTCGACGTCGTCTACGTCAGCACGGCCAGCTCGGTGCAGTTCAACCGCGTGCTGCAGCAGGTGCTGCCGACGATCCAGACGATCTTCTACATGCGGCAAATCACGCGCTGATAGCCCGCCGGGGTGGCGTCCGCCCCCCGGCACCACTCAAGCGGGAACGAATGGTGAACACGCAAGCGAAACACTCCTACGCGGACCTGACCGCGAAGACCGAGGAAGAGGACGTCGTCCTCGGCCAGTTGCTCCAGGTCATCATGGACGACATCTGGCTGCTGCTCGGCATCGCGGTGACGGTCGTCGCGCTCGCCGGCCTCTACTGCTTCATCGCGAAGCCGGTCTACCAGGCGGACGTGCACGTGCGGGTCGAGGGCAACGACAATACGTCGCAGGCGCTCACGCAGACGCAGACGGGCGCGTCGATCAACAGCGGCCCGCAGCAGGCGCCGACCGACGCGGAAATCGAGATCATCAAGAGCCGCGGCGTCGTCGCGCCGGTCGTCGACCAGTTCAAGCTGAACTTCACGGTCGCGCCGAAGACGCTGCCGGTGATCGGCAGCCTCGCCGCGCGCCTCGCGACGCCGGGCGAACCGTCGCGGCCGTGGCTCGGCCTGAAATCGTATGCGTGGGGCGGCGAAGTCGCCGACATCGACACGATCAACGTCGTGCCGGCGCTCGAAGGCAAGAAGCTGACGCTGACGGCCGGCCCGAACGGCACCTATTCGCTGGTCGACGAGAACGGCACGCGGCTGCTGGCGGGCCGCGTCGGCGAATCGGCGCAGGGCGGCGGCGTGACGCTGCTCGTGCAGAAGCTCGTCGCGCGCCCCGGCACGCAATTCACGGTGGTTCGCTACAACGATCTCGACGCGATCAGCGGGTTCCAGGCCGGCATCCAGGTGAGCGAGCAGGGCAAGCAGACCGGCGTCGTGCAGATCTCGCTCGAAGGCAAGGACCCGGACCAGACCGCCGCGATCGCGAACGCGCTCGCGCAGTCGTACCTGAACCAGCACGTGGTCGCGAAGCAGGCCGAAGCGACCAAGATGCTCGACTTCCTGAAGGGCGAGGAGCCGCGCCTGAAGGCCGATCTCGAACGCGCGGAGGCCGCGCTCACGCAATACCAGCGCACGTCGGGCTCGATCAACGCGAGCGACGAGGCGAAGGTCTACCTCGAAGGCAGCGTGCAGTACGAGCAGCAGATCGCCGCGCAACGCCTGCAGCTCGCGTCGCTCGCGCAGCGCTTCACCGATTCGCACCCGATGGTGATCGCCGCGAAGCAGCAGCTCGCGGAGCTGCAGGGCGAAAAGGACAAGTTCAGCAACCGCTTCCGCAGCCTGCCGGCGACCGAAGTGAAGGCCGTCCAGCTCCAGCGCGACGCGAAGGTCGCCGAGGACATCTACGTGCTGCTGCTGAACCGCGTGCAGGAACTGTCGGTGCAGAAGGCCGGCACGGGCGGCAACATCCACCTGATCGATTCGGCGCTGCGTCCGGGCGCGCCGGTCAAGCCGAAGAAGGTGCTGATCCTGTCGGCCGCCGTGTTCCTCGGGCTGATCCTTGGCACCGGCGTCGTGTTCCTGCGTCGCAACCTGTTCCAGGGCATCGAGGACCCGGACCGCATCGAGCGCGCGTTCAACCTGCCGCTGTACGGGCTGGTGCCGCAAAGCGCCGAGCAGGTGAAGCTCGACGCGGCGGCGGAGAAGGGCGGCAGCCGTGCGCGGCCGATCCTCGCGAGCCTGCGGCCGAAGGACCTGAGCGTCGAGAGCATGCGCAGCCTGCGCACCGCGATGCAGTTCGCGATGATGGACGCGAAGAACCGCGTGATCGTGCTGACCGGCCCGACGCCGGGCATCGGCAAGAGCTTCCTGACGGTCAACCTCGCGGTGCTGCTCGCGCATTCGGGCAAGCGCGTGCTGCTGATCGACGCCGACATGCGGCGCGGGATGCTCGACCGCTACTTCGGCCTCACCGTGCAGCCGGGCCTGTCGGAGCTGCTGAGCGATCAATCGGCGCTCGAGGATGCCGTGCGCGAGACGCCGGTGCAGGGCCTGTCGTTCATCTCGGCCGGCACGCGTCCGCCGAACCCGTCGGAGCTGCTGATGTCGACGCGCCTGCCGCAATACCTCGAAGGGCTCGGCAAGCGCTACGACGTCGTGCTGATCGATTCGCCGCCGGTGCTGGCGGTGACCGACGCGACCATCATCGGCCGCATGGCCGGCTCGACCTTCCTCGTGCTGCGCTCGGGCATGCATACCGAAGGCGAGATCGCTGATGCGATCAAGCGCCTGCGCACCGCGGGCGTCGATCTGGAAGGCGGGATCTTCAATGGCGTGCCGCCGAAGGCGCGCGGCTACGGCCGCGGCTATGCGGCCGTGCACGAATACCTGAGCGCGTGACCGGGTCGCGCGAAACCGGGCCGGCGCCACGCGCGCCGGCCCGGCCGACTGGAGAACCTCGAATGAAAATTTCCGTGCTCGTTCCGACCTATCGGCGTCCCGCCGACCTCGCGCGCTGCCTGCTGGCGCTGCAGCGGCAGCAGCGGCTGCCCGACGAGGTGATCGTCGTCGCGCGCCCGGAGGACGACGCCACGCACGAACGGCTCGCCGATCCGGCGGTCGGCGGCGCGCTGCCGCTGCGCCTCGTGCCGGTCGACGTGCCGGGGCAGGTCGCCGCGCTGAACAAGGGGCTCGACTCGGCGAACGGCGACATCGTCGCGATCACCGACGACGATGCGGCGCCGCGTCCCGACTGGCTCGCGCGCATCGAAGCCGCGTTCCTGTCCGATCCGCGCGTGGGCGCGGTCGGCGGACGCGACTGGGTGCACGAGAAAGGCCGCGTGCTCTACGAATCGAGAGAGCTCGTCGGCCAGCTCACGCTGTCCGGCAAGATCGTCGGCAATCATCACCTCGGCGTCGGCGGCGCGCGCGAAGTCGACATGCTCAAGGGCGCCAACATGAGCTACCGGCGCGCGGCGATCGAACGGCTGCGCTTCGACACGCGGCTGCGCGGCGCCGGCGCGCAGGTGCACAACGACATGGGCTTCAGCATGCACGTGCAGCGCGAAGGCTGGAAGCTCGTCTACGACCCGTCGATCGCGGTCGATCACTTCCCGGCCGAGCGCTTCGACGACGACCGGCGCGATGCCGCGTCGCTGAACGCGATCAGCAACGGCGCGTACAACCTGCATCTGATCCTGCGCGAGCATCTGCCACCGCTGCGGCGCGAGATCGCGTGGTGGTGGTGGACGCTGGTCGGTACGCGCGTCTATCCCGGCTTCGCGCACGTGCTGCTGTCGCTGCCTGGCGCCCGGCGCGAGCGTGTGCTCGCGCACTGGCGCGCGGTGCGCCGCGGCGCGCGCGATGCGCGCCGCACGAATCTCGCCCCCCACCGTGCGGCGATGCCGCCGGTAACGTTTTGAACGGCCCGCGCGCACCGCGCGCGGCCCCCTCCGGAGGGCTCGCATGACCACGAAGGCTGCAACGAAAGTCCACGTCCATCTGTTCCACGGCGCCGATCCGCGTACCTACCGGAAAGGCGACGAGATCGGCTGCCTGTACGGCTATCACCACGCCGAATCCGACGAATTCCGGCTGACCTATTCGCAGGACGGCGCCGAAAACCGCGTCGTGAGCGTCGCGCGCCGCGCGCTGAAGGCGGCGCTCGGCTTCGACGTCGTGCATGCGTGGCGCAATCGCGCGGCGTTGCTCGATACCGACGTGATCTGGACGCATACCGAGCAGGAGCATCTGGCTGCCGCGTTGATCCTGAAGCTCGCCGGTGAGCAGGGCAAGGGCCCGCTGCTGCTCGCGCAGAGCGTGTGGCTGTTCGACAAGTGGGGCAGCTTCGGCGGCCCGCGCCGCTGGCTGTACCGCAAGCTGATCGCGCGCGCCGACGCGCTGACCACGCTCGCCCGCGACAATGCCGACCTGTGCCGCCGCTATCTCGGACGCGACGCCGAGTTCGTCTACTACGGGCTGAACACGCAGGATTTCCCGCCGGTCGAGCCGCAGCAATGGACGCCGAACCGGCCGTTGCGGATCGCGGCGATCGGTAACGACCGCGACCGCGACTGGCGCACGTTCCTCGCCGCGTTCGGCGGCGACGCGCGCTACGACGTGCGGCTCGCGACGCGCCGCCGCGTGCCGCGCGAATGGCACGCGCCGAACGTGAAGATCGGCCCCGCGTCGGGGCTCGCGAAGCAGCATGAACTGTACGCGTGGGCCGACGTGATCGTCGTGCCGCTGCGGCCGAATTTCCACGCGTCCGGCATCACGGTGATGCTCGAGGCGGCAGCCGTCGGCAAGCCGATGATCGTGTCCGACGTGGGCGGCCTGAGCGACTACTTCCCGCACGATACGGCCGCCTACGTGCCGGCGTTCGACGCGCAGGCGATGCGTCAGGCCGCCGATCGCTTCGTCGCCGATCCGGTGGCGGCGCTCGACTGCGCGCGGGCGGCCGCCGCGTGCCTGCGCGAGCGCGACCTGACCACGCAGGCGTTCGCCGAGCAGCACGTGCGGATCACGCGCGACATGCTGCGCCGGCGCCGCACGCCCGCGGCGGCCGGCGTCGCGATGCCGCTCGCGGATTCGCGTCCGTCGTCGCGCTGAGAGCGGATCGATGAGTACGATTGCCGCCGAACGTGCGCCGTCGCGCGCCCGCAGCTGGTTCGCCGAGCCGAAGCACTGGGCCGGCCAGGCCGGGCTGTGGACGTTTACCGCCGCGCTGATCGCCATCCACCAGGGCAAGGTGCTGACGCTCGCGTTCCCGGTGCTGGCCATCGCGGTCGGCATCTGGCTGTATTTCAAGAGCCCGGCGCGCTATGTCGGCTTCATGTGGTGGGTGTGGTTCCTGAGCCCGGAGGTGCGTCGCCTGGCCGACTGGTCGAAGGGCGCGTTCACGCCGACGAGCCTGATCCAGGTGGCGCCGCTCGCGGTGACGATGATCGCCGGCCTGGGGCTGCTCAGGCATTACCGCGTGCTCGCGCAGCGGCGCGGCATCCCGGTGCTGCTCATGCTGTTCGGGCTCGCGTATGCGTACCTCGTCGGGATCGTGTCGAGCGGCGTGATGGCCGCGACCTACGATCTCGCGAACTGGGTGTACCCGGTGCTGATCGGCTTTCACATCATGGTCAACGCGCGCGACTATCCCGAGTATCGCGACGTGCTGCTGTCCACGTTCATGTGGGGCATGCTCGTGATGGGCCTGTACGGCATCGTGCAGTACTTCGTGATGCCGCAGTGGGACGTGCTGTGGATGATCGGCTCGGACATGGGCTCGCAGGGCGAGCCGGTGCCGTACGGCGTGCGCGTGTTCAGCACGATGAATTCGTCCGGCCCGTTCGCGTTCGCGATCATGGGCGCGCTGGTGTTCGTGTTCGCGGCGCCGCAGAAGATCCGCTGGTTCGCCGGGGCGGCCGGCTTCGTGTCGTTCGCTCTGTGTCTCGTGCGCTCGACGTGGGGCGGCTGGGTGATCGCGCTCGCGATCCAGCTCGTGCAATCGAGCAACCGCGTGCGGATGCGGATCCTGATCAGCGGCGTCGTGCTGGTCGGGCTGTGCGTGCCGCTGCTGACCGTCGGGCCGGTGGCCGACCGGCTCGGCGCGCGCCTGCAGTCGATCACGAACCTGAAGGACGACCGCAGCTACGACGACCGCAACAAGTTCTACGCGACCTTCGCGCAGACGGCGTTCACCGACGTCGCCGGCGAAGGGATGGGCGCGACCGGCGCGTCCACGAAGCTGTCGAGCGACAGCGGCGAACTCGGCAAATACGGCAGCTTCGACAGCGGCGTGATGAACGTGCCGTTCGTGCTCGGCTGGCCCGGCACGCTGCTGTATCTCGCCGGCGTCGTGATGCTGTTCGGCCGCACGCTGCGCGCGGCGTTCAAGTTGCGCCAGGACAAATTCGTCGCGGCATGCCTGAGCCTGTGCCTGTCGACCTTCGCGATGCTCGTGTTCACGAACTCGCTGATCGGCACCGGCGGCCTGCTGATGTTCACAGCCATTTTTTCGATACTTGCCGCGGCGCACTGGCAGAAGGCGCAACGCCTGCTGGCCGCCGCGCGTTCACGGGGAGGCGACCATTGAGAATCGCGATCGTCACGCACGTCGTGCGACATAACGACGGGCAGGGCCGCGTCAATTACGAAATCGCGCGCGCGGCGCTGGCCGAAAACTACGAGGTCACGCTGGTCGCGTCGCACGTCGCGCCCGAGCTGCTGGCCGACCCGCGCGTGCGCTGGGTGCCGGTGAAGGTCGGCGGCTTCTGGCCGTCGAATCTCGTCAAGCAGCAGGTGTTCGCGCTGAAAAGCGCGGCGTGGCTGCGCGCGCACCGCGGCGAATACGACGTGCTGCACGTGAACGGCTTCATCTCGTGGATCAAGGCCGACGTGAATACCGCGCACTTCGTGCACGGCGGCTGGTTCAAGAGTCCGTACTATCCGTTCGGGCCCACCAAGGGGCTGTGGTCGGCTTACCAGTACGTCTATACGCGCGTGAATACCGTGCTCGAGCGCTGGGCGTACAAGCGTTCGCGCGCGATCACCGCGGTATCGCAGAAGGTGGCCGACGAGATCGCCGGGCTCGGCATCGACAGCCGCAAGATCAGCGTGATCTACAACGGCGTCGACGGCAGCGCGTTCGCGGGCGCGCAGGCCGACCGCGCGGCATTCAAGCTGCCGGACGACGCGTTCCTGCTGCTGTTCGTCGGCGACCTGCGCACGCCGCGCAAGAACCTCGGCACCGTGCTGAAGGCGCTGACGAAGCTGCCCGCGAACGTGCATCTCGCGGTGGCCGGCTATCTGCCTGGCAGCCCGTATCCGGAAGAAGCGCGCGCGCTCGGCATCGATTCGCGCGTGCATTTCCTCGGTCTCGTGAAGAACATGCCGACGCTGATGCGCTCGGTCGACGCGTATGTGTTTCCGTCGCGCTACGAAGCGATGAGCCTGTCGCTGCTGGAGGCGATGGCGGCCGGGCTGCCGATCGTCACCGCGCGCACGGCGGGCGGCGCGGAAATCATCACGCGCGAATGCGGGATCGTGCTGGAGGACCCGGACGATCCCGCCGCGCTCGCGCAGGCGATCGGCGCGCTCGAGGCATCGCGCGACACCTGTCGCGCGATGGGCGACGCGGCCCGCGAACTGATGACCCGTTTCGGCTGGGCGCACATGGGCGCCCAGTACGTCGCGCTTTACCGGCGCATCGGCCAACCCACGCAGCCGTCCGCCTTCGAGCGGGTCGAGCATGCAATCACGCAGGAGCAACCGTGATGTCCCAATCTTCCCGGCCGATCAAATCGTTGCAGATCGGCATGCACTGGTTTCCCGAACGCGCGGGCGGCCTCGACCGGATGTACTACTCGCTCGTCGGCGCGCTGCCCGGCGCGGGCGTCGAGGTGCGCGGGCTCGTCGCCGGCTCGCCGAAGGTCGCCGACGACACGGGCGGGGCGATCCAGGGCTTCGGTCCCGCGTCGGAGCCGCTCGCGCGCCGGATGCTCGCCGCGCGGCGCGCGCTGCGCGACGAGATCCGCAGCGCGCGGCCGGACGTGATTTCGTCGCACTTCGCGCTGTACACGTTCCCGGGGCTCGACGTGACGCGCGGGATTCCGCAGGTGTCGCACTTCCAGGGGCCGTGGGCCGACGAAAGCCAGGTCGAGGGCGCCGCGTCGCTCGGACAGCGCGCGAAGCGCTATCTCGAACAGGCCGTCTATACGCGCTCGTCGCGGCTGATCGTGCTGTCGCAGGCATTCGGCCAGATCCTGACGAACCGCTACGGGATCGATCCGTCGCGCGTGCGTGTGATCCCGGGCTGCGTCGATACCGCGCAGTTCGACACGCCGCTCACGCCCGCCGAGGCGCGGCACAAGCTGCAACTGCCGCAGGACCGGCCGATCGTGCTGGCCGTGCGCCGGCTCGTGCGGCGCATGGGGCTGGAGGACCTGATCGATGCGATCGGCCTCGTCAAGCGCCGTCACCCGGACGTGCTGCTGCTGATCGCCGGCAAGGGCAAGATCGGCGAGGAACTGCAGCAGCGCATCGACGAAGCGGGGCTGCAGGACAACGTGAAGCTGCTCGGTTTCGTGCCCGATCATCATCTCGCGGCGTTGTATCGTGCGGCGACGGTCAGCGTCGTGCCGACGGTCGCGCTTGAGGGCTTCGGCTTGATCACCGTCGAATCGCTGGCGTCCGGCACGCCGGTGCTGGTCACGCCGGTCGGCGGGCTGCCGGAGGCGGTCGCCGGGTTGTCGAACGATCTGGTGTTGCCGTCGACGGGCGCCGATGCGATCGCGGAAGGGCTCGGCGGTGCGCTGTCGGGCGCGATCGCGCTGCCCGACGAGGCCGCGTGCAAGCGCTATGCACGCGATCATTTCGACAATGCGGTGATCGCGCGCCGCGTGGCCGGCGTGTACGAGGAGGCGATTCAGGCAGCCGGCTGAACGCCCGCGGCGCGCCGCCGAACCGCAGCGGAACCGAAAGCCCGACCGGCGCGCGTGCGCGGCCGGTTCGCGTGCCGGCCGCCCGCCGAGGGCGGGCCGGCTTTTCCCGTTCGATCCGCACGGCCGGCGCGCCTCACGCGCGCCTGAGCGTCGCGGCCCACACGCCGAGCGCGGCCACGCTCACCGCCGCACCGAGCACGCAGACGCCGGTCCAGCCGGCGCGCGCGTACATCATCGTCGCCGCAATCGCGCCGAGCCCGCTGCCGGCCGAATAGAACAGCATGTAGCAGCCGACGAGGCGCGCATGCGCGTCGGGCCGCGCGCCGAGAATCATGCTCTGGTTGACGACGTGCACGGCCTGTCCGCCGACGTCGAGCAGCACGATGCCGACGATCAGCAGCGCGATCGACGTATTGCCGAACGCGAGCGGCAGCCACGCGCATGCGAGCAGCGCGAGTGCGGCGCCGGTCGTCGCTTCGCCGCGCCCGCGATCCGCGAGCCGGCCCGCGCGGGCGGCGGCCGCCGCCCCGAGTGCGCCGACGAGGCCGAATGCACCAATTTGCGTGTGCGACATCGCGTGCGGCGGCGCGCTCAGCGGCAGCACGAGCGCGCTCCAGAAGATGCTGAACGCCGCGAACATCAGCAGCGCGATCGCGCCGCGCACGCGCAACACACGTTCGTCGCGCAGCAGCGCCACCATCGACCGCAGCAGCGCCGCGTAACCGATGCGTTCGCGCGGTTCGCGCATAGCGGGCAACAGCCGCGACAGCACGACCAGCATCGCGATCGCGAGGGCGCCCGATACGAGATAGACGGCCCGCCACCCCGCGATGTCGGTGACGACACCCGCCAGCGAGCGCGCGGCCAGCAGCCCGACCACGACGCCGCCCTGCGCGGCGCCCACCACGCGCCCGCGTTCGCCCGCGCCGGCGAGGGCGGCCGAGCACGCGATCAGTCCTTGCGTCATCGCGGTGCCGAGCAATCCGACCGCGACCATTCCCGCCAGCAGCGCGACGCGTGTCGACGCGGCGGCCACGCCGATGCAGGCCGCGGTCAGCAGCAGAAGCTGCACGGTGATCAGGCGCTTGCGGTTCAGCAGGTCGCCAAGCGGCACGACGAACAGCAGCGCGAGCGCGCAGCCCAGCTGCGTCGCGGTGACGACGCCGCCGACGGCGGCCAGCGATACGCCGAAATCCCGCGCGATCGAATCGAGCAGCGGCTGCGCGTAGTAGACGTTCGCGACGCTCGCCGCGCAGCAGACGGCCAGCAGCACGACACGTGCCGACGACAGGCGGGCGCCCTCAGCCGGATGGATCGCGCCGGTTGGCGCGTTCGATGCAACGGTGCCGGAATGGCAGGACGATTCCATGGGTTGCCTCACGCAATGTAGTTGCAATTTGAAACTGGGTTGGAGTGTAGGGAAAGTAGTTTTAAAATGCAACCTGTTGGGTGACGGGCCAGCGGCCCGTGCCCGGATGGCCGGCATGCCTGCGAAGGCGGCCGGCGTGATTGCGGAGAGCAACATGGCCAGGCAGAAAAGTCTTGCGGATTCGCCGTGCCCGGTGGCGCGCGCGACCGATATCGTCGGCGATCGCTGGGCGTTGCTGATCGTGCGCGATGCGTTCGACGGCGTGCGCCGCTTCGGCGATTTCCGCGCGAGCCTCGGCGTCGCGAGCAACATCCTGTCCGACCGGCTGAAGATGCTGGTGGACGCGGGCGTGTTCGACGTCGTGCCGGCGTCCGACGGCACCGCGTATCAGGAGTACGTGCTGACCAAAAAGGGCGAGGGGCTGTTTCCGGTCATCGTGATGCTGCGGCAGTGGGGCGAGGCCAACCTGTTCGCGCGCGGCGAGCGGCATTCGGTGCTGATCGATCGCGGCACCGGGCGTGCGATCCGCAAGCTCGCGTTGCGGCACGACGACGGCCGGCCTTTGAAGGCGGCCGATACGGTCGTGAAGAAGATCGATGACGAAGCGGGCGCGGCGCGTCGGTGAGCGTCATGCGCGAGGGTCGTGCCGTCGGATGGCATTCGGCGCGACAGCACGAGCGCGGCACTGCCGGCTACGCGAGTCGATTCACGCAGACCTTCTTTCGTCGGCGTTACCTGGTCCAGCCTCACCTCGGTGACGCGTGACCGCACGCGTGCGATCGACCGGTAGCGTCGCCCGAGGCGCGGGAGAGGCACCGCGATCCGCATCGGTCCGCACACGGGTCGCGAGCAGCGCGGCCGCGAGCAGCAGCGCGACCGACACGGCGGTTTCGATCCGCAACCCGCTGACGACCTGCGCTGCACCGCCGCCGCCGGCGAGCGCACCGAATGCCGCGACGCCGATTGCACCGCCGGCCTGCCGTGCGGTATTCAGCACCGCCGACGCGATGCCGGCCCGGTCGGGCGCGACCGATGCGAGCACGGCCGTCGTCATCGCGGGCACCGCGAAGCCCATGCCCGACGGAATCAGCAGGAACGGCACCAGCACCATGACGAGCGGCGTCGTTGCATCGACGACATGCAGCGACCCGTAGCCGAGCGCGGCGACGAGCGCGCCGGCCACCATCGGCATGCGCGGACCGTGGCGGGCGACGACGCGTCCGCTCGCGAGATTCGACAGCAGGAACCCGCCGGTGAGCGGCAGGAACGCGAGCCCGGCCTGCAACGCCGATTCGCCGCGTGCGCGTTGCAGGTACAGCGCGAGCACGAACACGGTGCCGTAGTACGTGAGGTTCACGCAGATCCCGAACAGCACGGCCGCACTGAACGAGGGGCGGCGGAACAGCGTCAGCGGCAGCATCGGCGTGGCCGTGCACGATTCGATCGCGACGAACGCGAGCGCGGCCAGCGCCGCCAGCGTGAAGCCGCCGGTCACGACCAGGTGCGTGAAGCCGAGCGGCCGCCATTCGATCACGGCGCCGGTCAGCGCGGTCAGCATCGCGATCGCGACGAACTGGCCGCGCGGATCGAGCGAACGGGCCGAGCGTGCCGGGGCAGCCTGCTCGCGGCGCGTGGGCACCCACGCGAACGTAGCGGCGAGCCCCGCCGCGCACAGCGGCAGGTTCACGAGGAAGATGCCGCGCCAGCCCCACGCGGCGATCAGCAGGCCGCCGACGACCGGGCCGGCCGCGATCGCGATGGACCCGGCCGCCGTCCACCCGCCGACCGCGCGGGCGCGCAGGCGCGGGTCGTGCCGGCACGCGTCGTTGAGCAGCGCGAGCGAATTCGGCAGCATGGCCGCGGCGCCGACGCCTTGCAGCGCGCGGGCCGCAATCAGCATCGCGGGCGCGACGGCGGCGCCGCATGCAAGCGACGCGAGCGCGAACAGCAGGAGGCCGGCGACGTACAGGCGGCGCGCGCCGAAGCGGTCGCCGAGCGCACCGGCCGACAGCATCAACACCGCGAACGCGAGCGTGTACGCATCGACGACCCATTGCAGGCCGGCGACCGGCAGGTGCAGGTCGGCGGCGAGATGCGCGAGCGCGATATTGACGATCGTCACGTCGAGCTGCGTGACGACGAAACCGATGCTGACGGTGGCGACGACGCGCGCGAGCGCGGGCGGGAAAGCGGGGGACGGTGTGGTCGTATCCATGCGTCCATCGTAGGCGGCGACGGACAGGCGATGTTTCAGCGGGACGCGAAGCGTCGATACGGATGCCGACGCGAATGCGTGCCGCTGGCTACGTGCGTCGATGCGTATTCAGCGAGGCCGATGCGTTCAATGCCGTTCGCCGCGCCAGCGTCCCGGCGCCACGCCGAAGCGCTTCGTGAACGCATGCGTGAACGTGCTCTGGTCCGCGAAGCCGACGCTGCCCGCGATGTCGACGAGCGCATGCCGGCCGTCGGCGAGCAGCACGATCGCGGCGTCGAGCCGCAGCCGCTGCAGGTAGCGATGGGGCGTTTCGCCGAATGCATCGACGAACAGTTGATGAAAGCGCCGCATCCCGTAGCCGCAGTGCGCGGCGAGATCGGCGATGCGCAGCGGTTCGGCGAGCCGCGCGCGCAGCCAGCGGTCGATGCGCGCGAAATCGAGGCCCGACGCAGGCGCGGCGATGCCCGCATCGTCGAGCAGCGCGTCGCACAGGCGAGCCGCGGCCTGCCACTGAAAGCGGTGCGCGGCGGCCTGCCGTGCGTCGCCGTCCGGCGCATCGTGTTGCGCGGCGGCCGCCGCGACCTGCGCGACGAGCGACGTGAGCGCCGGGTCGATCGACACGGCCCGTGCATGGTCGAACAGCCGCTGCGGTACCGCGAGCGACGCGGCGGGCAGGTCGATCACGAGCTGGCGATTGTCGCCGAGGCCCGCGTAGTCGTGACGCGCGCCGGCCGGAATCAGCCAGGCCGCGTGCCGGTCGATGCGCTGGCCGATTCCGTCCACCGCCATCACCATCGCGCCATCGACGCCGAGCACGACCTGGTGGAAGTCGTGCACGTCCGACGCTTCGCACGTGGCGTAGCGGCGCAGCGCGATGGCGGGGGAGGCGATGCGTTCCATCGGGAAGGAAACGGCCGGGTGCAGGGTCAGACGTCGAGCAGTTCGACTTCGAACACGAGCGTCGCATTCGGCGGAATCACGCCGCCTGCGCCGCGCGGGCCGTAGCCGAGTTGCGGCGGGATCGTCAGGCGACGCACGCCGCCGACCTTCATGCCCTGCACGCCTTCGTCCCAGCCCTTGATGACCATGCCGCCGCCGAGCACGAACGCGAACGGGTCGTTGCGATCCTTGCTCGAATCGAATTTCTGACCGTCGGTCAGCCAGCCCGTGTAGTGGACGCTGACGGTCTTGCCGGCTTGCGCTTCCGCGCCGGTGCCTTCGGTCAGGTCTTCGTACTTGAGGCCCGATTCGGTCGTGATGACGGACATGATTTCTCCTGAAAGAGGTTGCGTGAAACCGCTATTGTAGGCGAGCGCGCAGCGGGCCGGCGCGCGTGGATTTCGCGCCGTTTCACGCTGAGCGGCGCAGCGTGGCGGGGCGTGCCGGCGTGAGCGCCCGGAACGCAATTGGAACGCGCGTTTGAATTTTTCGCGAGCCGCGGGGGCGAGGGTGCACCGCGACGGTGCGCGGCGCGTATGAATCGATGCGAACGGCTCACGTGACAGCCTGCTGCACGAGCGTTGCCCGATCCCGCGAAAGGCCCGCCGCACGGGGCCTGCGGGCCGATAGCGGGGCACTGCGCCGCATCCGGCGCCTCGCCCCGACGCGCGCGCCCGCGTTCGAATCGCGGCCCGGCCGAATGTCGTTCGAGCGCCGTTTTTTCCGTCTTTCCGACCGTGCCCTGTTTGGAAGCGCGCATCTACCGCGCGGCTTGCATGCGCCGGCGCGCGCGGCCTATCGTTACATCTGTCGATGTCAGGATTTTGGCGGCGCGCGATGCGCCGCCCGGGCTTGCGCCGGCCGCGTCGGACGATGCGCCGGACGGCTCCGCAACAGGAGAACGATGAACATGAAGTCAGCCGCTTCCGCCACCGCAGTCGGGATCATGCCGGTGCGCCGCGACCTGCGCTTCGACCTGCCGGTCGAACGCGCGAAGGACTGGCATGGCCTCGGGTCGCACGTGACCCATTTCTTCAACGCGCTGTCGCTGCTGTTTCCGGCCGGCGAGCGCTTCTTCATGGATTCGGTGCGCAACTATCGCGACCGGATCGACGATCCCGTGCTGAAGCAGCAGGTGCTCGGCTTCATCGGCCAGGAAGCGATGCATACGCGCGAGCACATCGAATACAACGAGCTGATGCAGGCGAACCGGCTACCCGCGCGCAAGCTGGACCAGCGCGTGTGGACGGTGCTCGGCTACATGAAGCGCAAGCTGCCGCATTCGGTGCAGCTCGCGCATACGGTGGCGGCCGAGCATTACACGGCGATGCTCGCCGACTGGCTGCTGCGCGACCCGACGCGCCTCGACGGTTCGGTCGAAGGCTACCGGCAGATGTGGATCTGGCACGCGCTGGAGGAAACCGAGCACAAGGCCGTGTCGTTCGACGTGTGGAATGCCGCGATGAAGCCGGGGCTGCGTCGCTACCTGATCCGCATCGGCGTGTATCTGCTGACGACGCTGACGTTCTGGCCGACCGTGTTCCTGATGCATGCGACGCTGCTGTGGCGCGATCGCGGCGCCGGCCATCACGTGCGCGGCATGCTGCGGATGATCGCGTTCCTGTACGGGCCGCGTCGCGGGCTGTTCCCGCGCATCGCCGGCGAATGGCTGAGCTTTTTCCGGCCGGGCTTCCACCCGTGGGATCACGACAATCGCCACCATCTCGCGCGGGTCGATGCACTGGCCGCCACCTATGGCGAACACGGCGGCGCGCCGGCCGGCCGCGGCCGCGCGAACACGCCCGCGCCGCTCGCGTCGGGCCGCTGACCCCTCACCCCGCCGCACGGCGGGGCGCCGCGCATGTTGCGTTCGTGCATCAGCCGGCTTCTTCCGACGATTGACGAAAATCAACCGGAACCGGTTGCCCGGGCGTCCGCCTGCCCGGCGGACCGGTTGCGCGGCATGGGCCGGCGCACGAATCGGGCGTGCGCCGCGTCCTCCACGATCGCCGTGCGCCAGCACCGGCGCGGCTTTGCGCGTTCGGGGCCGGGCCTTTCCGGTCGCGCGCGGCGCCCGCCACCGGGATAACACCCATCTAGCCGCGGGCCGGCCGCATCGATATACCGTTCATGACAACGTCGACCTCCGGCGCGATTCATGCGCAGGGGGATTTTATTCGGACGGAAATACGGCCAATATGTCGGTTCGATCGTGTCCGTCGTACGCGGCGGCGAGCCGGCGCGCGATACCAACGCCAAGCGGGGAACAACGATGGTTGCAAGGTCACCCGACGCAAACGGGCAGGCGGCGCCCGAGATGACGGACGTGTCCGTCACCGCCCCCGAGGCCGGACGCAAGCTGTTCGTGATCATGCGCACGCCCGACGAGCCGTTGCTGGCACAACTGCGCGGGCTCGGCTGGGAGATCGCGGTCGCGAAGACGGCCGGCGCCGCGCAGAACATGACCTCCGGCGTGAGCGTGGCCGCGGGGCTCGTCGATTTCACCGGCTTCACGTCGCGCGACTATCCCGCGCTGAAGATGTGTCTGAGCCAGCCGGCGATCGGCTGGATTTCCATCGCGCAGGCCGGCATCACGATCGGCCCCGCCGTGCGCGAACTGATCCGCAGCTATTGTTTCGATTACGTGACGCTGCCGCTGCCGTACGAATGGATTTCGCACGTGCTCGGCCATGCGCGCGGGATGGCCGCGCTCGATCGCGTCGACGGCGCCGCCTACGCGGCGTCGATCGGCGAACACGGGATGATCGGCAACTGCGAGGCGATGCAGCAGCTGTTCAGCACGATCCGCAAGGTCGCGAAGACTGACGCGAGCGTGTTCATCTCGGGCGAGTCGGGCACCGGCAAGGAGCTGACGGCGCTCGCGATTCACGAGCGCTCCGGCCGCGGCAAGGGGCCGTTCGTCGCGATCAACTGCGGCGCGATTCCGCATCACCTGCTGCAGTCGGAACTGTTCGGCTATGAACGCGGCGCGTTCACCGGCGCGAACCAGCGGCGCGCGGGCCGGATCGAATCGGCGAACGGCGGCACGCTGTTTCTCGACGAGATCGGCGACATGCCGGTCGAAAGCCAGGCAAGCCTGCTGCGCTTCCTGCAAGAGGGCAAGATCGAGCGGCTCGGCGGGCAGGAATCGATCGCGGTGGACGTGCGGATCATCTCGGCCACGCACGTCGATCTCGACGGCGCGGTCGAGGCCGGGCGCTTCCGCGCGGATCTCTATCACCGGCTGTGCGTGCTGCGCATTCACGAGCCGCCGCTGCGCGCGCGCGGCAAGGACATCGACATCCTCGCGCACTACGTGCTGCAGAAATTCAAGGCCGACAGCGGCCGCAAGATCAGCGGCTTCACGTCGGCCGCGCTCGACGCGATGCGGCGCTACGAGTGGCCCGGCAATGTACGCGAACTGATCAACCGCGTGCGGCGCGCGATCGTGATGGCCGAGAGCCGGCTGCTGACGCCGCACGATCTCGGGCTCGACACGCCCGGCGAAACCGAACCGGTGACGCTCGAACAGGCGCGGGCGCTGGCCGAACGCACCGCGATCGAGAATGCGCTGCTGCGCAACGACCACCGGATCAACAAGGCCGCCGCCGAACTCGGCATTTCACGCGTGACGCTCTACCGGATGATGATCGAGCACGGGCTGAACGATCACGACAACAACGGCGGCAACGGCGGGAATGGCGACAGCGGCGGGCACGACGGCGCGCCGTCGGGCGACGCGGGGCATCAGCGGGTCGGCTGAGCGGCGGGCGCGATCCGTGCGGGCCGGCTCAGCGATAGGTCCACAGCCGGTGCAGCACGAACGTGACGGGCGGCACGCACAGCACGACCGCGACGATGCTCCACGCGCGGGCGAGCCCGAGTGCGTCGGTGCCGTGCGCCAGCAGCATCGTCACGGCGAGGCCGGCCATCGCGACCGCGAGAAAGCGCATGAAGTTGCCCCACGTCACCGGCGACGAAAAACTCCACAGCGTATTGGCGAGATACGAGAACGCCGTCGAGCAGACGAACGCGCTCGCGTTCGCGACGACGGGCGTCGCGTCGCACAGCGCGAACATCGCGGCGGCGATCAGCGCATGCAGCGCGGTCGAGCCCAGGCCCGACACGCCGAAGCGGATCAGTCTGGCACGTTCGGCGGCGAAGGTACGGAGCATCGTGGGCGGTGGTCGGCGTGAAGTTGCGTGAAGCGGAGTCGCAGTATAGCCATGCGATCGGCCGCCGCGTCCAGCGCGATGGACGGTACGCGTCGCCGGCGCCGGCGCCGGCGCCGGCATGTAAAGCGCATGAAACATTTCGCGTCGGCCGCCGGAGGAATTGCCGCGCCGAACCGGTCCGGTCGGCCGGTCCGTCGCCGGTAAAAATTCCGCGCTCCATTGTTCAGCCTTATTCCGCAAGGCCCCGCCGTTGCCGGGCCGGCGCGCGCCGCAGCCCCGATGTTTCAGTTTCGTAACTTCCCGTATGCCACACCCGTGCCGGCCGTCAGCCGGCCTGACCATCGCCTTGTCCGGCCGGGCTCGCGCAGCGCTGGCCCGGTCCTTGCGAAGAGGGACATGCGAGAGTCGACGACGCGAGGTCCGTCCGGTCAGGCGGCGCAAGCCTTCGGTACCGGCCAGGACGCAGTCCGCGGGGATGCGGCGGCCGCGCGCGGGGCAGCAGCCGCGTCGCGGCGAGCACGGGACGTCGTCGCCTGATCGCCGGGGCATCGGCATCGTCCGGTTGCCGGAACAAACATCAGACAGCAAACGGGGTAGAAAAATGATCGATCATCACACGCCGCGGTCCGCTGGCCGCGATCGCAGTGATTCGGGACATCGCCGCTCGAGCGTCGCGCTTGCGGCCGACCGGCATGCCTCGACAGGCCATCTCTCCGCGCCCGGTGCGAGGCGGATCCGGCTGGTTGCCGGTCATCCGCGCCGGGTCGGCACTTTCCTGCACGCGAACCCGGTCCGCATGGGCATGTGCACACGGGCGCCGGTACCGCGACGCCCGATCTTCGCCTATTGACCCGAACGGCACGACATCCATTCGCATGGCGTGTCGTTGTCTCAGGGAGTCGATCTGCAGTCCAAACAATAATGCAGGGGTCCTGCCGCGTGCCGCATACGACGCAAGACGACCTGCATTCGATGCAACGGCGAACCGCTCGATGCCGTTGCCATCCGGTTGCAAGGGGAGGGGCGGTCGGACGCGCGCGACGGAAGCAGTATCCGTACGCGCGCGACGCCGTTTTCAACTGCCGTAGATGTCGAAGTCGAAGTACTTCGACGCGAGCCGCTTGTAGGTGCCGTCCTTGACCATGTCGAGGATCGCGCGATCGATCTTCGCCTTCAGGTCGGTATCTTCCTGGCGCAAGCCGATGCCCGCGCCGATGCCGAGCACCTTTTCGTCGACGAGCTCGGGCCCGACGAACGTGTAGTTCGCGCCGCGCGGCGATTTCAGGAACCCGATCGCGGCCTGCACTTCATCCTGCAGCGCCGCGTCGAGACGGCCGGCGATCAGGTCGGCATACACGCCGTCCTGGTTCTGGTACGACACGACGTTCGCGCCTTGCTTGCCCCAGTACGCCTTCGCATACGTCTCCTGCGTCGTGCCCTGTTCGACGCCGATCGATTTGCCCTTCAGCGATTCGGCGGTCGGCAGCAGCGGCGAGCCCTTCTTCACGACGAGCCGCGTCGGCTGGTTGTAGATCTTCGTCGTGAAGCCGATCTGCTGCGCGCGTTGCGGCGTGATCGACATCGACGACAGCACCGCGTCGAACTTCTTCGCCTTCAGCGCCGGAATCATCCCGTCGAAATCGTTCTCGAGCCACACGCATTTCGCCTTCAGGCGCGCGCAGATCTCGTTGCCGAGGTCGATGTCGAAGCCGACGAGCTTGCCGTCGGGCGCTTTCGACTCGAACGGCGCGTAGCTGGCATCGGTGCCGAAGCGGATCGTGGTCCAGTCCTTCGCGACGGCGGGGCCTGCGGATACCGCGAGCAGGGCGATCGAAACAGCGGCAATCAGTCTCTTCATGGTGCGTTCCTTGGCGTGGTGCATCCGGTTTCTGTGCGACACGGTCTCCACGGACACGATCCGCGCCGTGACGCGGGGTCCGCACGGCCATTAACGCAGAAAATAAAATCAGAGTCCAGAATGGACAAAAAATATCGATTTGTCGGATGGACGTGCGCGATCGCTGGGTGCGACCCTTGCAAAAATACGAGAATGGACTAATCTTGTTAGTAGATTCGTTTCGAGACTAACCGTCATGTCACAGCCCGCCTACGATTCGCATTCCGCCTTGCCGCACGCTTCGGTCGCGCAGATGTCGGCGGCCGGCCTGCGCGCGTTTTTCAACATCGCGCGCGACTGGGAACTGACGATCGACGAGCAGATCGTGCTGCTCGGGTCGCCCGGCCGCTCGACGTTCTTCAAGTGGAAGGCCGCGCCGGAATCGGCGCGCCTGCCGCGCGATACGCTCGAGCGCCTGTCGCTGCTGCTCGGCATCTACAAGGGGTTGCAGATCCTGTTGCCGCAGCCCGCCGCGGCCGATGCGTGGGTCAAGCGGCCCAACGATGCGGCGCCGTTCGGCGGCAAGCGCGCACTCGACCGGATGCTGGCCGGCAACGTCGGCGATCTGGTGGCCGTTCGCCAATATCTCGATGCGATGCGGGGTGGCTGGGCGTGACGACACCGACCGACGTCACCCGGTGGCCCACGACCACCGTCGACTGGGCACCGGCCTATCGCGTGATTCCCACCCGTTTTCCTGCCATCAACCTGTTCGACCGCGTCGCGTCCGCGGAGGATTTCGACGCGCTCTATGCACTCGAATCGCTGACCAACGACCGCATCCGCAACGAAGTCGGCACGCTCGAGCTCGTGCCGCCCGCCGAGCGCCGCTACGGGCAGGGCTGGGGGCCGATCATGGCCGCGTTCACGCACCTGAATCCGCTGGGCAGCCGGTTTTCGGACGGCAGCTACGGCGTGTTCTACTGCACCCGCTCGCGCGACACGGCGATTGCCGAAACGCGCTATCACAGCGGGTTGTTCCTCGCCGCGACGAAGGAGCCGCCGATGCGCCAGCAGATGCGGCTCTATACCGTGTTCGCGCACGGCGACGTCGCCGACGTGCGCACGTGGCCGCAGCGCGATCCCGCGCTGCTGGACCCGGTCGACTACCGCGCGGGGCAGGCCTTCGGTCGCGCGGTGCGCAACGCGGGTGGCGCGGGAATCGTCTATCCGTCGGTGCGCGATCCGCGCGGCGAGTGTCTCGCCGCGTTCCGCACGACGCTGCTGCGCGACTGCCAGCATGCGGCCTATCTCGAATACAACTGGAACGGCTCGGCCGTCGATGCGGTGTTCGAACTGAATCAGGTCGGCTAGGGTTCGCGTGGGGACGCAGGCGCCGGCCGGCGCGTCAGGGGAGCGGCCAGTCGCCCGCGTGGCGTTCGCGCGCTTCGGTCTGCGTCATCGACCATGTGCGGCCGGTGCGCGGCTCGGCGAGCGTGAGCCGCCCGGCCGGCGCGAACGCACCCGTGTCGATGAACCATTGCGCGCCGATCCGTTGCGGCTCACGCACCGGTGTGTGCCCGGTGCACGTCAGCGACAGTCCGGCCTGCCGCGCCGGATCAGCGAGCCCCTGGACCAGATCGCGGCCCCAGATCAGCCGCTCGCGCACGTCGTGCGGATAGCTGCCGGTATCGAGCTCCGCGTCCGAGCCGAAGAATTCCGCGTGCAGCACGTTGAAGCGCGTCGGGCCGTCGCCGATCACCCGCACGAGCGGCAGCGCGTCGACGCGCGCCGCATGCGCGCGCAGCCGTTCCGGCGGCAGGTCGGCGCCCCAGTCGCCGCCGATCCTGCGCCACGCGTCGGGCGGCAGCTTGCCGCGCGCGACGAGGCTCAGCACTTCCTCGTGATTGCCGCGCACGACGTGACACCACGGCCGGTCGAGCAGGTCGAGCGCGGTGTCGGAGGCCGGGCCGCGGTCGACGAGATCGCCGACCGAGAACAGCCGGTCGCGCGCCGGATCGAAGCGGACGTCGTGCAGCAGCGCGCGCAGCACGTCCACGCAGCCGTGCAGGTCGCCGACGACGAAGTCGCGGCCGGCCGGGTTCGCGGGATGGCGGCAGAGCAGGGCGGGGGCAGTCATCCCCTTATCTTAGGCGCTCGCGCCCATCGCCACGTGACGACGGAATGGCGATAATCGGGGCGCGTTACCCGCCGGCGCGGCGGCTTTCCCGCGCACCGGCCGAATCCTTTCCATCCGCTTTCGGAATCACACGATGACGCTTTATCCGCAGGTATTACGCAACCGGCCGCGCATGGTCGCGGCGTTCGTCGCCGGCGTGCTGTGCGCGGTCCTGCTGCCGTTTCCGCTGCGCCCGACCGCGCGCGCACTGATTGGCTGGGACTGCGCGGTCTGGCTGTATCTCGTGCTGATGTGGGTGCGCATGGTCACCGCGCATCATCACAAGGTGCGCGAAGTCGCGATCCGCGAGGACGAAAACGCGACGACCGTGCTGACGGTCGTGTGCCTCGCGACCGTCGCGAGCGTGGCGGCGATCGCGATCGAGCTCGCGACCGCGAAGAGCGTCGGCTTCAGCGCGGGGCTCAGCCACTACGCGATCACGGGTGCGACGCTGTTCGGCGTGTGGTTCCTGATCCCGACCATCTTCACGCTGCACTACGCGCGGCTCTATTACGGCTCGCCGAGCAACGATCGCGCGCTCCGCTTTCCGGACCAACACCCGGAGCCCGATTACTGGGATTTCCTGTATTTCGCGTTCACGCTCGCGGTCGCGTCGCAGACGGCCGACGTGTCGCTCGCGAACCGCTCCGCGCGGCGCTCGGTGCTCGCGCAGTCGATCCTGTCGTTCTACTTCAACATGGCCGTGCTCGGCTTGTCGATCAACGTCGCGGCGGGGCTGCTGAGCTGACGCCGGTTACTTGAGCAGGTCGTACCGGCCGCCGCGCTCCAGCGCCCGCTGGTACGCCGGCCGCGCATGGATCGTGTCGAGAAAGCGCGCGATCGCCGGATACCGGCTGCCGCCGCCGCGCGCGGTCGCGGCTTCGAGCGGAAAGCTCATCTGGATGTCGGCCGCGCTGAAGCCGTCGCCGACGAACCAGCCGCTGCGTGCGAGCGCGCCGTCGACATGGCCGAGATGCAGATCGATCTGCGGATCGACGAAACCCGATTGCAGCGTCGCGGCGATCTTGCGCGCGATCGGCCGCGCGAAGAACGGCATCGGCGCATGCGCGATCCGCAGCGCGACGAGCTTGAGCAGCAGCGGCGGCATCGCCGACCCTTCCGCGTAGTGCAGCCAGTACGTGTAGTCGTGCCGCTCGGGCGAGCCGGGCGGCGGCGCGAGGCGCCCGTTGCCGTAGCGTTCGACCAGGTATTCGATGATCGCGCCCGATTCGGCGAACGTGCGGCCGTCGTCGGTCACGACGGGCGACTTGCCGAGCGGATGGATCGCGCGCAATTCGGCCGGCGCGAGCATCGTTTTCGGATCGCGTGCGTAGCGCACGATCTCGTATGGCACATCCAGTTCTTCGAGCAGCCAGAGCACGCGCTGCGAACGCGAGTTGTTCAGGTGATGGACGGTGAGCATGTCGAGGCCGGAAGGGGGCGGGAACGACATCATACCGAGTGCCTGCGGCGCGTTCGCGAATCGCGTGGTGCGGGCCATCGCGGGCCGCATCGAACCGTCACGCGCGTCGCACCGCGATCCACGCGCCCCAGAACAGGCTCGCGAAAAAGCGCAGCGGCGCGTCGAAGCCCGCGTCGCGCAGCAGCGCGAACACGGCTTCCTCGGACGCGGGCGGATCGGCGCCCTGCAGGATTTTCGCGAGTTGCGCGCGCACCGCGTCGGGCGTGGCACCCTTCATGCGCCAGCGCTGCTGCCACGCATCGAGCAGGCGCGGATGGTCCGCGTAGCGGCGATGGTTGCCGGCGAGCACGAGCGGCGCGCCGGGCTTCAGGCGTCGCGCGATTGCGTGCAGCAGCGCGACTTTCGCGTCGTCGCCCGGCACGTGATGCAGCACGCCGATCAGTGTCGCGCCGTCGAACGCGGGCGCGTCGGGCAATGCGTCGACGCCGTCCTCGACGAACGCGGTACGCGCGCCGAAACCCGCTGCTTCGACGTTCGAGCGCGCGAGCGCGAGCATCGGCGCGGACGGGTCGACGGCCGTGAACCGCCAGCCCGGTTCGAGCGCGGCCGTGACGCAGATTTCCTGCCCCGTACCGCCCGCGCCCGCGACGAGAATCCGGGCATCGGCCGCCCCGATCGCCGACGCGAGCATGCACGCGGCGAGTTCGTGGCAGGCATCGTAGCCGGCCAGCGCGATGCGCGATTGCTCGGCGTATTCGTGGGCGCGTGACGGATCGAATTTCGCGGCGCTGGCGGGAAGCGACATGGCGGAGTCCTCGGGTCGGTGCGCGGACGACGTGTCCGCGAGCATCACGCAGAGCGTAGGGGCGCGCGGCCGGCGCAACAAGGCGAGCGATCATTCCGGTATGCCGACTACCCGACTCGCCGGCGCGTGACGGTCGCCCGTTTCCACGGGTGGTTGGCCGGGGTCGATTCGCATTTAAAAATGTCTGACCACGGTGCATCGCGGTGGCGAATCCGGCGCATACTCGTTTCTCTCCCCAGCCTGGCCGTCGCATGCCGGGCCCCGATGCGCTGCGCCAGTGGCGCGGCCATGCCGCTCGGTACGCACGAGGAGCGCATGATGTCCGATTGTCCGCACGATCCGTACGCGCAGCACTACATCCATTGCTTGCCGTTTGGCGCGCAGCCCTGCGGCGCGCTCAGCCCGACGCCGCGCACGCATTTCCGCGTGTGGGCGCCGGGCAGCACCCACGTCCAGCTCGAACTCGATATCGGCTACGGCCCGACGCTCGTGCCGATGACGAGCGCCGGCCCGAACTGGTTCGAAGTCTTCGTCGACTGCGGCGCGGGTGCGCGTTACCGCTATCGGCTCGACGATACCGTGTCGATTCCCGATCCCGCGTCGCGCTCGCAACCCGAAGGGCTCAACGGCCCCAGCGAGGTCGTCGATCCGCGCGCGTTCACGTGGCGCAATACGTTCTGGCACGGGCGCGCGTGGGAAGACATCGCGCTCTACGCGATTCGCCCACACGCGGTGGGCGGCTTCGACGCCGTGCGCCGTCGCCTGCCGCAGCTCGCGCGCCTCGGCGTCACCGCGCTGGAGCTGCTCGCGTCGCCGCACGACAGCCTGCCGTTCGCGCCGCTCGCGGCCGAAGGCGGCCCCGACGCGCTGAAGGCGCTGATCGACGCCGCGCATGGCTACGGTCTCGCGGTGCTGCTGGAGCTCGACTACGCACGCTTCGGCAGCGGCACCGATGCGCTGCGCCACTACGCAGGGCCGTTCTTCCATACGCGCGACGATCCGCTGCAGGCCGCGCCGCTCGCGCTCGATCATCCGGAAGTGTGCGATTTCTTCTGCGACAACGCGCTGTACTGGATCGACGAATACCGTTGCGACGGGCTGCGCCTGCGCGAAGCCGACCGGATCGGCGTGTCGTGGCTGCGCGAGATCGCGGACCGCGTGCGCGCGGCCGTGCCGGCCGACCGGCTGATCCATCTCGTGCTCGGCAGCGAGCGGCACCCCGCGCATCTGGCCGATACCCATTTCGACGCGCAGTGGAACGGCTGCGGCGAACGCGCGCTGCACCGGCTCACGGGGCGCGACACGTCGGCCCACGAGGGCATTTCCACGCACCAGTCGATTCACACGCTCGCCCGCGCGCTGACCGCGGCGGGCGCGGCGTACCAGCCGGCCGCGTCGGCGGACGGCATGGCCGCCGATGGCGGACTGGCGCTGACGTCGCTCGTGCTGTCCGATGGCGCATGGCGCGACAGCGGCCACGGCGATCACGGGCAGGCGGCCGGACTGGCCGCGCTCGCGCTGTCGTTGCTCACGCCGCAGATCCCGCTGGTCTTCGACGAAACCGCGCGCGACGTCGATCGTGCGCATTTCGTGCAGTCGGCGCTCGCGGTGCGCGCCAAGCTGATCGCGCCAAGGCTGTCCGATTGCCGGCCGCAGGACGCACGCGCGCTGAAGGCGGACGGCGACGGCGATGCCGACGCGCTGTGCGCATCGTGGCGGCTCGCCGACGACGAAACCTTGACGATCGCGTTGAACCTGTCGCCGGACGCGGTGCCGTTCGACGCACCGGGCGGGCGGGTGGTGTTCGAGACGCCGGCGCGCGCGCGCGACCGGGTCGATGAAGGCGAGTTGCCGCCGTATTCGCTCGTCGCGTGGCTGACGGGCGACGTCAATCGCTACGCGTTGACGCACGACGTGCGTCGCATCGACGACGGTTCGTGGCGCGGGATGCGTGCGAACCTGAATGCATGAGCCGATGAAGTTGTGAAGCGGCGGGACCGCGCGCAGTCGCGCCCGGCGGCGCGCCCGGAAGGCCCCGAATTACCAGAACCCGCGAATCCCTGCGATGCCGTACGCGCCATGACGGCGCGCGTCGTCGAGATGCGCGCCCGTCATGCCGCCGAGCGCGAACACGGGCATCGCGGCCTGGGCGGCCAGCATGTCGAATCGCGTCCAGCCGAGCGTCGGCGCGCCGGGGTGGCTGAGCGTCGGCAGCACCGGCGAAAGCGTGACGAAATCCGCGCCGGCCTGTGCGGCCAGCAGCAGGTCGTCTCGCGAGTGACACGCGGCGGACACCCACCGGTCAGCCGGCAGCGGCCGCTGCGTGACGCCGCGCAAGGCGGCGCCGTCGAGATGCCAGCCGGCGCCGTCGAGCCGCATCACGCCGGCTGCGTCGATCGGGCCGTTCAGCATCAGGTGCGCACCGGCGGCGTTGCAGCGCGCGAGCGCCGCGGCGGCCAGCGCCGCGAACGCGGCCGCGTCGAGCGATTTCACGCGCAGTTGCACGAGCGTTTCGCCGCGCGCGAGCACGGCCGACAGCCGGTCGAGGAACGCGGCCCGATCGGCCGCCGACGCGGACGCCGGTTCCGGCGTGATCACGCAGCAGCGCGGCAGCGGCGCGTTCATCGTGCGCCGAAACGCGCGGCCGTCATTCGTCGGCCTCTTTCGCGATCTTCGGATAGACGCGCACGAGCACGATGCGCGGCCCGTTCATCTTCTTCACGACGACGTCGAAGCGGTCGAACGACACGCGCTGCCCTTCGGTCGGCAGGTCGCTCAACGCCTGGATCACGAGGCCGCCGACCGATTCCGCGCGGCCTTCGTCGATGTCGATGCCGAGCGCCTGCTCGAGCGACACGACGGGCAGGCTGCCCTTGCCCATCAGCGTGCCGTCGTCGAGGCGGCTCCAGTCCGCATCGCCCTGGCGGAACTCGTCGTGGATCTGGCCGACCAGCGCGCCGAGCAGGTTGTCGAGCGTCAGGAAGCCGATCGGCTTCTCGCCCTTGTTGCCGACCAGCGCGAAGTGCGGGGCGCCCTTGCGGAAGCGGCGGAACAGCTCCAGCGCCGGCGTGTCGGGCTTCACGTACTGAACCGGGCGCACGTAGTCGGACAGATCGTCGAGCGCGGCGCCCGCGTGACGCGCGAGCAGCAGGTCCTTCAGGTGGATCAGCCCGCTCACCTGTTCGCGCGACGCATCCTCGAACAGCGGATAGCGGCTGAAACGGTGCCGCGCGACGATCTCCATGTTGTCGGGCAGCGGCAGGTCGCGCCGCAGGCCGATCATTTCATGGGCCGGCCGCATCAGGTCCGACACGGTCATCGACGAAAAATCGAGCGAATGCGCGAGCGTGTTCCATTCGTCGTTGCTGTACGTGCCGCGCGCCGGCTGGGCCGCATTGCCGGCCGCGCTGCGGCGGCTGCGCAGGATCAGCTTCAGCTCGTCGGTCGAATAGTGCGCGTCGCCGCCGTGGTCGGCCGACAGCCCCGCGAGCCGCAGCACCGCGTTGGCGCTGGTATTGAGCACCCAGATCGCCGGATACATCGCCCAGTAGAACGCGTAGAGCGGCAGCGCGACCCACAGGCCGACCTTCTCCGACTGGCGGATCGCCATCGATTTCGGCGCCAGTTCGCCGACGACGATGTGCAGGAACGAGATCAGCGAGAACGCGAACACCAGCGAGATCAGATGCACGACGCGTTCGGACTGCACGCCGATCAGGTCGAGCAGCGGGCCGATCAGTTGCGCGAACGCCGGTTCGCCGACCCAGCCGAGGCCGAGCGACGCGAGCGTGATGCCGAGCTGGCATGCGGAGAGATACGCATCGAGCCGGCCGTGGACGACGGCGAGGATGCGCCCGCGCAGGCCGTGCTTGCGGGCGAGGGTCTTGACGCGCGTCGCGCGGAGTTTGACGAGGCCGAATTCGGCCGCAACGAAGAACCCGTTCAGGGCCACCAGGAACAACGCGCCGATGAGCGCGAAGATCTGTAACAAAGAATCGCTCCGGTTATGACAGGCCCATCAGTATAGAGCCAGAAAGGAATTCGTAATGTATCGGGCGACCGCTTGCTTACACCGGCGCCTCGCAGGGAATCGAGAAGGTGATCGTGGCGGTCGCGCCGTCGGCGAACACGTCGTGCGTGAACGTGCCGCCGTGCGCCAGGGCGACGCGCTGGCACAGCGCGAGTGTCCACGCGCTGCGTTTCGCGTCGCGCTCGCGCAGCATTTCGCGCCGCGCGAACGATTCGAACGCGTGCGGTTGTTCCGGGTCGACGAGTACGTCGGCGTTCACCGTGCAGGTGGCGCGCGCGGTGAACTGCGCGCCGTCGCGCGTGCACGCGAACGCGACGCGGCTGCCCGCGGCGCTGGCCTCGACGGCCGTCGTCAGCAGGGTCCACAGCGCCTGCGCGACGCGTTCGCGGTCGACCGTGAGCGACGGCTCGCCGTCCGGCAGCGTCGCGTCGAGCGCGACCTGGCGTGCGTCGGCGAGCGCGACACGCACGAGCGCGATCGTGTCGTCGAGCAGCGCACGCAGCGCGAACGGCCGCGGCGCGAGCGCGAGCGTGCGCGTTTCCGCGCGCGGCGCGTCGAGCACGCCGTCGATCAGCGCCACCTGCTGGTCGATGCCGGTGCGGATGCCCGCGAGCGCGCGCTGCAGGTTCGGATCGGCATTGGCGAGCTGGCGCTCGAGCACGTAGGCCCAGCTGTGCATCGCATTCAGCGGGCTGCGCAGGTCGTGCGACGCGGTGGAGAGCGCCTGGTCGCGCAGGAACAGCGCCGCCTGGGCGGCGTAGTGCGCTGCGCGTTCGCGCAGCAGGTCGGCGGCGGGATCGACGGAAGTGGACGTCACGGAGCAGGCCTGTCGGAAGCGGTTGGCGTGAAAGTCACGCGAATCGCCATTATAGGGACGGTGGGCGTCACGCCGGCAGCGCGTCCTCGTCCTTTTTCCGTGCGTCGCCGTTCGGCAGCAACTGGCACGCGAGCAGGCCGGCGAGCATCAGTGCGCAGCCGACCAGCGCGCGCAGCGTCAGCGTTTCGCCGAGCGCGGCCCAACCGGCGATCGCCGCGAACACGCCTTCCATGCTGAAGATCACGGCCGCGTGCGCGGGCGCCGCGTCGCGTTGCGCGACGACCTGCAGCGTATAGCCGACCCCGACCGACAGCAGCCCGCCGTACAGCAACGTCGGCAGTGCGCCGCGCAGCATCGCGACGCTGACCGGTTCGACGGCCAGCCCGACCGCGAGACACGCGACGCCGCACACGACGAACTGCAGGAACGCGAGCACGAGGGGATCGTGACGTTTCGCGAGATGGCCGACCGCCATCACGTGCGCGGCGATGATGACGGCGCCCGCGAGCTGGAACCAGTCGCCGTAGAGCACCGAGAAGTGCTCGTCGATGCTGAGGAAATACAGGCCGATCGCGGCCAGCAACGCGCCGAACCACGTGCCCGCGCCGATCCGGTGGCGCGCGAACACGCCCATCAGCGGCACGATCACGACGTACAGCGAGCTGATGAAGCCGGCGTTGGCGATCCGCGTGTATTGCAGGCCGAACTGCTGCAGCGAGATCGACACCGCGAGCAGCCCGCCGAGCGCGACACCCGGCAGCAGCAAAGCCGGTTCGCGCCGGATCGCCGCGAGCTGCGCGCGCGACGCGGTATTGACCGTCAGCAGCGGCACCAGCACGAGCGCCCCGAGCAGGAACCGCAGCCCCGTGAACAGGAACGGCCCGATCACGTCGAGGCTCAGGCGTTGCGCGACGAAAGCGGAACCCCAGATCGCGGCGGCGCCGAGCATCAGCAGGTTGGCGCGGAGGTGCTTGCGGGCTTCGGGCTTCATCGGAATTCGTCTGGAGATTGCGGCGGAGCCCGCTAGTTTACGCCGAGATTGCAAGACTGTCGGCGAACCTGCGCAACGCGGCGGCGGCGCGGGCGTCGCGTACGCGCGAATACAGCACGACCTGCGATTGCGGCAGCGGCGGCAGCCCGAATTTCGCGCCGACGTCGACCAGCGTGCGCGGCGCGACGCGGCGCGCGAGCGGGCACACGGCCAGCCCTGCCGCGGCGGCGGCCGTGACCGCCGCGACCCCGCCGCCCGTGAAGCGCTCGCGCCACGGCAGCC
>NZ_JAKWFH010000018.1:0-124347 GCF_029522185.1 Burkholderia sp. IO2
CAGCGCCCGCCGCTGCAGCCGCCGCGGCGGCCCCCGGCGCCGCGCCGGCCGCCCTGGCCTCGCGCGCCGCCGCACGTTCCTTCCGCTCGGGCGAGCGCAGGTCGAGCGCTTCCTGCACGCCCTTCACGCCCGGCACGATCTCGGGTTCGACATGCTTGGAGCCGCGCGCGTTTTTCGAGCGCTTCGGCTTCGCGGCCAACATCGGTGCGGCCGCCATCACCTCGTCGAGCGCCTTCTTCGCGGCGGCCTGCTCGGCCGCGCGCCGGCTCGCGCCGGAGCCCGATACCTTCACGTCCAGCTTCGGCACCGTGCACTCGACCTCGAACTGCTGATTGTGCGCCGCACCATGGGTCGCGACGACCGTATAGGTCGGCAGCGCGATCTTGTGCCCCTGCAGGTATTCCTGCAGCAGCGTCTTCGCGTCCTTGCCGAGCGTGCGCGGATCGATGTGGTCGAGAATCGGGATATAGAGCCGCTTGATGACCCCTTGGGCGGCTTCGAAGCCCCCATCGAGGAACACGGCCCCGATGATGGCTTCGAACGCGTCCGCGAGGATCGACGGGCGACGGAACCCGCCGCTGCGCAGTTCGCCCTCGCCCAGCCGCAGGCCGTCCGAGATATTCAGGGCCTGAGCAATTTCGTACAGCGACTGCTGTTTGACGAGGTTGGCGCGTACGCGCGACAGGTCACCTTCGTCCAGCTTGCCGAAACGCTGAAACAAAAGAGCGGCCACCGCGCAATTCAGAACGGAATCGCCGAGAAACTCGAGCCGTTCATTGTGCGTGGCACTGTGACTGCGATGGGTCAAAGCCTGGCGCAGCAATTCCGCATTGCGAAATTCGTAGCGCAGCCGGCTTTCCAACTGGGATAGGGGCATGTGCAGGAGTATAACGCGGGCGCCGGTCGGGCCGAAACGGCACGGCCGGACCCGAAAAGGCGTGACGAGGCGGTGTTACCGCCGGTTCTTAAAGTAGTTCGGCAATACGCGACGCGGCCCGTGCGTCGCGTATTGCGTGTGAGTCGAATGCGATCAGTTGAAGGAACCGATGCGCTTCAGGTCGCTGAAGTTCATCCAGATGAAGAACGCGCGGCCGACGATGTTCTGGTCCGGCACGAAACCCCAGTAGCGGCTGTCCGCGCTGTTGTCGCGGTTGTCGCCCATCATGAAGTAGTGGCCGGGCGGCACCTTGCAGATCACGCCGCGGCTGTTGTACGTGCAGTTGTCGCGATACGGATAGTCGTATGCGCCCATCACGAACGGCGGCACGGCCGGGTTGTTGAGGATCGCGTTCTTCTTGTTGCCGATCGTTTCCTCGAACTGCTTCGCGTAATTCTGGCGCTCGTCGTCGAAGAAATCGGGCAGCGGCGTTTCGGGCACCGGCTGGCCGTTGATCGTGAGCTGCTTGTCCTGGTACGCGACCGTGTCGCCCGGCAGGCCGATCACGCGCTTGATGTAGTCGACCGACTCGTCCTTCGGATAGCGGAACACGACGACTTCGCCGCGCGACAGCGGGCTGCCCTGCGTGATCTTCGTGTTGGTGACCGGCAGGCGCAGCCCGTACTCGAACTTGTTGACGAGGATGAAGTCGCCGACGAGCAGCGTCGGCACCATCGAGCCCGACGGAATCTTGAACGGCTCGACGACGAACGAACGCACGACGAACACGGCCAGAATCACCGGGAAGAAGCTCGCGGTGTACTCGAGCCACCACGGCTGGCGCAGCTTTTCGTCACGCAGCTTCGAACGCGTCTGCGCGGCGTTTTCGTCCGCGAAACGCTTGTCGATGCGCGACTGCTGGCGATCGAACTCCTCGATCGCCGAGTCGGCCGCCTTGCGACGCCGCGGCAGGAACACCAGTTTGTCCAGCACCCACGCTACGCCCGTCACGACGACGAGCACAAAAAGAATCAGCGCAAAATTCATAAAAGGATCAGTCCTGTTATTTGTCTTCGACGCGCAAGATCGCGAGGAACGCCTCCTGCGGGATCTCGACCGAACCCACCTGCTTCATGCGTTTCTTACCTTCTTTCTGCTTCTCGAGCAGCTTCTTCTTTCGCGTGATGTCGCCGCCGTAGCACTTCGCGAGCACGTTCTTGCGCAGCGCCTTGATGTTCTCGCGCGCGACGATGTGCGCGCCGATCGCGGCCTGGATCGCCACGTCGTACATCTGGCGCGGAATGATCTCGCGCATCTTCGCGGCGACTTCGCGGCCGCGGTATTGCGACTGCGATCGGTGCACGATGATCGACAGCGCATCGACCTTGTCGCCGTTGATCAGCATGTCGACCTTCACGACGTCCGACGAACGGTATTCCTTGAACTCGTAGTCCATCGACGCATAGCCGCGCGACACCGACTTCAGGCGATCGAAGAAGTCGAGCACGATCTCGGCCATCGGGATCTCGTACGTGAGCTGCACCTGGCGGCCGTGATACTGCATGTTGATCTGCGAGCCGCGCTTCTGCTCGCACAGCGTGATCACCGAGCCGACGTAATCCTGCGGCATGTACAGGTTCACGGTGACGATCGGTTCGCGGACTTCGGCGATGCGGCCGGGCTCCGGCATCTTCGCCGGGTTCTCGACCATGATCGTCGAGCCGTCGCTCTGCACGACCTCGTAGACGACCGTCGGCGCGGTCGTGATGAGATCCATGTCGAATTCGCGCTCGAGCCGCTCCTGCACGATTTCCATGTGCAGCAGCCCGAGGAAGCCGCAGCGGAAACCGAAGCCGAGCGCCTGCGACACTTCCGGCTCGTACTGCAGCGATGCGTCGTTCAGCTTCAGCTTCTCGAGCGATTCGCGCAGCGCGTCGTACTGGTTCGCCTCGACCGGATACAGCCCCGCGAACACCTGCGGCTTCACTTCCTTGAAGCCCGGCAGCGGCTCGGCAGCGGCCTTGGCCGCGTGCGTGACGGTATCGCCGACCTTCGCGGCCGTCAGTTCCTTGATGCCGGCGATGATGAAGCCCACCTGCCCGGCCGACAGCGACTCGAGATTGCGCGACTTCGGCGTGAACACGCCGACGTGCTCGACCGGATACTGCGCGCCGGTCGCCATCATCTTGATCTTGTCCTTCGGGCGCAGCGTGCCGTTGACGATACGCACGAGCATCACGACGCCGACGTAGTTGTCGAACCACGAATCGATGATCAGCGCCTGCAGCGGCGCGGTCGGATCGCCCTTCGGCGGCGGCACCTTCGCGATCAGCGACTCGAGCACGTCTTCGACGCCGAGGCCGGTCTTCGCGCTGCAGCGCGTCGCGTCGGTCGCGTCGATGCCGATCACGTCCTCGATCTCCTCGATCGCGTTCTCGGGGTTCGCGGCCGGCAGGTCGATCTTGTTCAGCACGGGCACGACCTCGACGCCGAGCTCGATCGCCGTGTAGCAGTTCGCGACCGTCTGCGCCTCGACGCCCTGGCTGGCGTCGACGACCAGCAGCGCGCCTTCGCACGCGGACAGCGAACGGCTGACCTCGTACGAGAAGTCGACGTGCCCCGGCGTGTCGATCAGGTTCAGGTTGTAGACCTTGCCGTCGCGTGCGCGATAGGTCAGCGCGGCTGTTTGCGCCTTGATCGTGATGCCGCGCTCGCGCTCGATGTCCATCGAGTCGAGCACCTGCGCTTCCATTTCACGGTCGGCGAGGCCGCCGCATACCTGGATGATGCGATCCGCGAGTGTCGACTTGCCATGGTCGATGTGGGCGATGATCGAGAAATTGCGAATATGATCCATTCAGTGCCGATCAAGCGAAAAAGGCGCGCTCACGACTGCGGAGCACGCCTTGTAAGTCGGTGAAAAAACGGCTTATTTTAGCCGAAAAGGCTTTTGCCGGGCGGGATTTCGGACGCCCTGCCACGCGGGGCGGGCGCCCGCCGGATCGAACCCCGCGCGAAAACGGCGTCGGCCGGCGGCGGGCCGGATTCAGCGCCGGGCCGCCAGCGCGTCGCGCACCCGCGCGTCGTCGAACCGGTGGCGACACACTTCCGCGCCGTCCAGCAGCAGCACGGGCACGTCCTCGTCGTAACGCGCGACCAGCGCTGCATCGGTGTCGATGTCGATGTAGTCGACCGCGACACCGAATTCGGCCGCCACCGGCGCCAGTGCGTCGCGCATGTCGTCGCACAGGTGGCACCAGCCGCGGCCGTAGAGCGTGAACATCGACGCGTTACTTCTGGCGCGGCCGCACGGGCACGAACTGCGTGTTGTCGCCACGCCGCACGAGCACCGCGACCGCCTTCTGCGGATCGAGCTGCGCGGTCACGTCGGCGAACTGCTTCGCGCTCGTGATGTCGGTGTCGCCGACGCGCAGCACGATGTCGCCGCGCTGCAGGCCCGCCCGGGCGGCCGGGCCGTCGACGCCGTCGATCTGCACGCCGTTCTTCAGCTTCAGCGTCTTCATCTGCTCCGCCGTCAGGTCGCTGACCGTCAGCCCGAGCGAATTGGTCTGGCGCGGCTTCTGCGGCGCGTTCTTGCGCTGCTCGGCCTTCGCCGTCGACTCGGCCGGCGTCTCGGCGATCGTGATCGGCAGATCGCGTGCCTGACCCTTGCGCCATACGCTGACCGTCGCCTTCGTGCCGGGCTTCGTGTCGCCGACCATGCGCGGCAGGTCCGACGCCGCATCGACCGGACGGCCATTGAACTTCAGGATAATGTCGCCCGGCTGGATGCCTGCCTTGTCGGCCGGGCCGCCCGGCTCGACGCTGCTGACGAGCGCGCCTTCGGCCTTCGGCAGCCCGATCGAATCGGCCACGTCCTTCGTCACCTCGCCGATCGCCACCGCGATCCGGCCGCGCGTGACCTTGCCGGTCGCCTTCAGCTGGTCGGCCACGCGCATCGCCTCGTCGATCGGAATCGCGAACGAAATGCCCATGAAGCCACCGGTGCGGCTGTAGATCTGCGAGTTGATGCCGATCACCTCGCCCTGCATGTTGATCAGCGGGCCTCCCGAGTTGCCGGGGTTCACGGCCACGTCGGTCTGGATGAACGGCAGGTAGTCGCCCGTGTTGCGGCTCTTCGAGCTGACGATGCCGGCCGTGACCGTGTTGTCGAGGCCGAACGGCGAACCGATCGCGACGACCCACTCGCCGACGCGCACCTTGTTCGAATCGCCGATCGCGACGACCGGCAGGTTCGACGCCTGGATCTTGACGACCGCGACGTCCGTGCGGTCGTCGACGCCGATCAGCTTCGCCTTGAATTCGCGCTTGTCGGTCAGCGTCACGTAGATGGTGTCCGCATCGTCGACGACGTGCGCATTGGTCATCACGTAACCGTCGGCCGACACGATGAAGCCCGAGCCGACGCCACGGTTCTGCTCGGTATCGGGCGGATTGTCCGGCGCCGGCGCGTTCTTCGGGTTGCTGCCGTTGCCGCCACCGTTGCCGGGCGCCTGCGGCAGCGGGATGCCGAAGAAGCGCCGGAAGAATTCCGACATGTCGCCGTTGTCGAAGCCGGGCGGGAGCATGCCGCGCGGGCCGCTCGTCGGCACGTTGGCGGTGGTCCGGATGTTCACGACGGCCGGCCCGACCTTTTCGACCAGATCGGCAAAGTCGGGCAGGCTTGCGGCGGGAGGCGTGACCGCGACCGCGGTTTGCGGGACGAGCGGCAGGCAGGCACACAGCGCCGCCGCCGCGAGCACTTTGCGCAGCGTGAGTTTCGTCATGTCGGAAGCCGTAGCGTTACTTGGAAGCCTTGTATTCTATGGCAGACGCGAACTGCTGCAACGTCGCCGGCGGCACTTCGCCGAGCACGGTGATCCAGTAGTCGCCGCGGCGCTTCACGAGAACGTGCGTCGCCCCGGTGCTGCCCGCGCCTTCCTTGCGCGTATTCTTTTCGGCCGGCTCGATGAAAACCGAGATCGTCGCGAGGCCGTCCGTGAAGACCGCCTGATCGACCGGGATCGGCGGATCGCCGGCATCGCGCGCGGCCATCGGCCGGCGCACTTCACGAATCTTCTGGAAGCCGGCGACGCTCGGCGCGAGCTGCCAGCCCTGCGCTTCCATGTCGACCGTCGCGACCGGCGGGCGCACGACCGTCCAGCCGCTCAGGTTGCGCATGCCGGCTGCGATCGCGGCCTTGTCGCCGCTTGCGCCGCCCGTCTGCAATTGCGAGAACGCGATCTGCTCGAGCACGTGATCGTTCGCGTCGAGCGTCTGCGAACGCAGCAGCAGCCCGGTGCGCGCGTCGGCCCACAGCTTGTACGTGAAACGGTACGCATCCTTCGGCACGAGCTCGACGACCTGCGCGTCGATCCCGGCCACGCGGTCCTTGCCGAGCGACTTCGCATCGTAGACGGACATCACGTGTTCGCCGCTCGCGCCGAGCAGCGCGGGAAACGAGTCGCGCGTCTGACGGCGCTCGACCACGCACAGCTTGCGCTCGGGCACGAACGTGTACAGCTCGTCGTTGTGCCGCAGCAGCTTGCGCGGCTTGCCGTCGAGCGTCTCGATCCGTTCGAACTCGCCGTCGCGCGACGCGACGTGCGCGATGCGCGACGACTGCACGTACCCGCCGCGCTGGTAGACGAACGTACCTTCGTAGCTCTGCTGCTGCGCCGCCTGCTGGACGCGGTCGAGCCAGTCCGCCGCGCCCTTGCGGGTCGCGACGGGATCGTCCGGTTGCTGGGCGCTGGCGGGAAGGGATTGAACGGACAACAGGGCGGCTGCGCAAAGCAGGAGGGCCGGCAGCCGCTTCCATCCGGAGATGGCGTGATTCAACTGCAATGTCCGCATCGGGTTTATTGGCCTGGCGTGGTGGTCACGGCAGCGCGGATCAGCGGCATCGAACCCGTGACGACGGGCTGCTGGGCGAATTGCTGGTGCGCTTCAAGGTATTGGTCGAGGCTGGCGTCGCGAATGATGTTGACGTCCTGCAGGCCGGGCTGGGCCGATGCCTGCGCAACCGTCACGCGCTGCAGGTTGCCGCCCTGCTGCGCGCCGATCGAGGCGACCTGGACGGCGCCCGGCGTACCGGCCGTCTGCATTTGCGGGACGACGACCCAGGTCAGCGTGGCCGCCGCGGCGGCCACCGCGAACGCGGGCACGACGCGCCGACGCAGCGACAGCAGCTTGCGCGCGGCCGGCGCGGCCGCCGGAGCCAGCAGGTGCGGCTCGCTTTCGAGCGCGGCCGACATGCGTGCGGTAAACGCGACGCTCAGCGCGGGCGGCAGCGCGAGCTCGTCCGAGCGCAGCGCATCGCCGATCAGGTGGTAATGGGCCCACGCAGCGCGATCCGCGCGGTCGAGCTCAGCCAGAAACTGCCCGTGATCCGGGCCATCGAACATTTCGCCGTCGACCAGCGCGGAAAGGCGCTCGCCGCGCGAGCACGCTTGCGATTGCGTATTGACCGACCCCATGATGCTCCCCATCTTGCACACCCCGTCGTGACTTCACGACTCTATCCGTAACTAGACCCCGACCCGCGTCGTTCCGCCCGTCGCGCTTACCAGCGCTTGCCTTCGGGCGTATCGAGCAGCGGACGCAATTTGGCAGCGATTGCCTCGCGCGCACGGAAGATCCGCGAGCGGACCGTCCCGATCGGACAGCCCATCATTTCCGCGATCTCTTCGTAGCTCAGGCCCTCGATCTCGCGCAGCGTGATTGCCTGGCGCAGTTCTTCGGGCAGCAGAGCCATCGCAGCGTTGACCGTCTCGGCAATCTGCTTGCTCATCAACATCGACTCAGGCGTGTTGATATCCCTTAGTTGGTCTGCGTCCGAGAAAGTTTCCGCTTCCTCCGCATCGGCCTCGGTCGAGGTCGGCGCCCGGCGGCCTTGCGTCGCAAGGTAGTTCTTCGCCGTGTTGACGGCAATTCGGTACAACCACGTATAGAACGCCGATTCGCCGCGGAATTGCGGCAGCGCACGATACGCCTTGATGAACGCGTCCTGGGCCACATCCTCGACCTCGGCGGGATCCCGCACGAGGCGCGAGATCAGCCGGATGATCTTGCGGTGGTATTTGGAGACCAGGAGTTCGAACGCCGCCTTGTCGCCCTTCTGTACGCGCTCGACCAGAGCCTGATCGATTTCTTTTTCACTCACCTGACAAATCCGTTAACTAGGGATGCAACGCGGAGCGTTATTGTAGCGTTCCGGCGCCGGCCGCTGGTTACGGTCGGTAACCGCGCCGCCGTCATGCCTGCCCCGCCGCCCCGGCCGTTCTCGCCAGCACCGACAGCGCGCTGAACGACGCGGCGTCGAGCGCGTCGGCCGGAATCAGCAGCGGCCGCGCGCGCCGGGCGCCCTGCCCGATCGACAGCACCAGCAGCAGGCTGCTCCAGTGCGCATGGCCGGTCACGCGACCGCGGGCCAGCAATCGCCCGGTGCGGCCAAACGCCGCAATCTCCCCGAACGCATCGATCCGCAGCTCGGCCGGCAGCCGGCGGGCGCAGGCCCGCGCCGCCCATACGGCCAGCAGTGCCGCCGTCGCGGCCGACACGCCGGCGCCGGCGACAGCGCCCGCGCGCGGCGCGCAGAACAGGTACGCCGACGCGGCAGCCGATGCGACGAACGCGGCCAGCACGAGATACGACACGGCCGAGGCCCGCAACGCAAAGCGCTGCGGACGCCCGGCCGGAGCATCGAATGGACTCGTCAAGCGATTCGACGTCAGACGCGCTTGAACACCAGCGTGCCGTTGGTCCCGCCGAAGCCGAAGTTGTTCTTCACGGCAACGTCGATCTTCATGTCACGCGCGGTGTTCGCGCAGTAATCGAGATCGCACTCGGGGTCCTGGTTGAAGATGTTGATGGTCGGCGGCGACACGTTGTTGTGCAGTGCCAGCACCGTGAACACCGATTCGAGGCCGCCCGCGCCACCCAGCAGGTGGCCCGTCATCGACTTCGTCGAGTTGACCACCATCTTGTACGCGTGCTCGCCGAAGGCCGCCTTCACCGCGTCGGACTCGTTCTTGTCGCCCAGCGGCGTCGACGTGCCATGCGCGTTCAGGTACTGCACCTCGTCGGCATTCAGGCCGGCGTCGCGCAGCGCCGCGACCATGCAGCGGCGCGGGCCGTCCATGTTCGGCGCGGTCATGTGGTACGCGTCACCCGTCATGCCGAAGCCCACGACTTCCGCGTAGATCTTCGCGCCGCGCGCCTTCGCCGCCTCGTACTCCTCGAGCACCATCACGCCCGAGCCCTCGCCCAGCACGAAGCCGTCGCGGTCCTTGTCCCACGGACGCGACGCGGTGGCCGGATCGTCGTTGCGGGTCGACAGCGCGCGCGCGGCGGCGAACCCGCCGATGCCGAGCGGCGACACCGTCGATTCGGCGCCGCCCGCGACCATCACGTCGGCGTCGCCGGCCTGGATCAGGCGCGCGGCGAGGCCGATGCTGTGCAGGCCGGTCGTGCAGGCCGTGACGGCCGCGAGGTTCGGGCCCTTCAGGCCGAACATGATGCTCAGGTGACCCGAGATCATGTTGATGATCGAGCCCGGCACGAAGAACGGCGAAATCCGGCGCGCGCCACGATCGACGTAGGTCTGGTGCGTGTCTTCGATCATCGGCAGGCCGCCGATGCCGGAACCGACCAGCACGCCGATGCGCTCCGCGTTGGCTTCGGTCACTTCCAGCCCGCTGTCCTTGATGGCCTGGACGCCGGCGGCGATGCCGTAATGGATGAACGTATCCATGTTCCGGGCTTCCTTCGCCGGGATGTACTCCTCGGCGCTGAAGCCCTTCACTTCGCCCGCGAAATGGCAGGCGAGGTTCGACGCATCGAACTTCGTGACGGTGGCGATACCGGACTTGCCGGCGACGAGATTGGCCCAGCCGTCGGCAACATTATTGCCAACAGGCGAAATCAGCCCCAGGCCTGTAACGACAACACGACGGCGGCTCACGGTAACCTCTTTTCCATTATTGGATGACAAAAACAAAAGCCACAGTGGCCACAGGAACCAGCCCTGCGAGCCCTGTGGCTGTTAGTCCGTCCGGCGCGAAGCCGGCAGGATGGCGCGTCAATCGCGAAGATCGCGGCGACGTGGCGGACAAGCGCGAAAGGCGCTTACGCCTTGACGTTTGCGCGAGCGTAGTCGATCGCTTGCTGAACGGTCGTGATCTTCTCTGCTTCTTCGTCCGGGATTTCCATGCCGAACTCGTCTTCGAGAGCCATCACCAGTTCGACCGTGTCGAGCGAGTCCGCGCCCAGGTCGTTCACGAACGAAGCTTCGTTCTTGATCTCGGCTTCCGCGACGCCCAGTTGTTCAGCGACGATCTTCTTGACACGTTGTTCGATGTTGTCCATTACCCCTCCGAGGGAAAGTTCAGATTTACAAGTGCGCGCATTTTATCAGGTTTGCTGACGCCAAAACGCGCGTTGGCTTGATGGTCGATCAAGCGCCGATCCGCCTGAAAAACGGGATACGGCGCGGATGGTAAACGAAAACCGTTACGACATGTACATGCCGCCGTTCACGTGCAGCGTCGTGCCGGTGATGTAACCGGCCTGCGGCGATGCGAGGAACGCGACGGCATGGGCGATGTCCTCCGGGCTGCCGAGGCGGCCGAGCGGAATCTGGGTCTTGAGCGCGGCCTGCTGTTCTTCCGGCAGCGTCTTCGTCATGTCGGTGTCGATGAAGCCCGGCGCCACACAGTTCACCGTGATGCCGCGGCTGCCGATTTCGCGCGCGAGCGCACGCGTCATGCCCGCGACGCCGGCCTTCGCGGCCGCGTAGTTGACCTGACCCGGATTGCCGGCCGAGCCGACCACCGACGTGATGTTGATGATACGGCCGCCGCGCGCCTTCATCATCGGGCGCAGCACCGCGCGCGACAGGCGGAACACCGACTTCAGATTGGTGTCGATCACCGCGTCCCAGTCCTCGTCCTTCATCCGCATCGCGAGCTGATCCTGCGTGATGCCCGCGTTGTTGACGAGCACGTTCAGCGCGCCGAATTCCTTCACGGTCGCATCGATCAGTGCCTCGGCGGCTGCCGCGTCGTTGACGTTCAGCACCGCGCCGCGGCCCGTGACGCCCGCTTCCGCGAACGCCGCGGTGATCGCGGCGGCGCCCGATTCGCTCGTCGCCGTGCCGATCACCGTCGCGCCCAGGCGCGCGAGTTCGAGCGCGATCGAACGGCCGATGCCGCGCGACGCGCCGGTCACGATCGCAACCTGTTTATCGAGAGTCTTGTCCATGAATCGAATGTCCGTTGCTTGGGAAAAGGCGCCGCGTCAGGCGGTCACGAGCTTGAGCGCTTCGTCGAGCGAAGCCGGATCGAACACCGACGCACCCGTCAGGTTGCCGTCGATGCGCTTCGTCAGGCCGGCCAGCACCTTGCCCGGACCGCATTCGATCACGTGCGTGACGCCCGTGCCGGCGATATGCCGCACGCACTCGACCCAGCGCACCGGGCCCGCGGCCTGGCGCACCAGCGCATCCTTGATCGCGGCCGGATCGCTGACCACGGCAACGTCGATGTTGTTGACGACCGGAATCTGCGGCGCCTTCACGTCGACGTTCGCGAGGTAGTCGCGCAGCTGGTCCGACGCCGGCTTGAGCAGCGACGAATGGAACGGCGCCGACACCGGCAGCGGCAGCGCGCGCTTCGCGCCCTTCGCCTTAGCGATCTCGCATGCCTTTTCGACCGCGGCCTTGCTGCCCGCGATCACGACCTGCGCCGGAGCATTGAAGTTCACCGCTTCGACGACGCCCGCCTCCGCGGCTTCCGCGCATACCGCGCGCACCGTGTCGTCGTCGAGGCCCAGGATCGCGGCCATGCCGCCCTGGCCGACCGGCACGGCCGTCTGCATCGCCTGTGCACGAAAGCGCACGAGCGGCACCGCATCCTTGAACGCAAGTGCGCCGGCCGCGACGAGCGCCGTGTATTCACCGAGGCTGTGGCCGGCGACGATCGACGGCGCCGGGCCGCCCGCCTGCTGCCACGCGCGGTAGCACGCGTACGCCGCGGTCAGCATCACGGGCTGCGTGTTGGTGGTCAGGTTCAGCTCTTCGGCCGGGCCTTCGGCGATCAGTTTGCCGAGATCCTGATTGAGTGCATCGGATGCTTCCTGGAGCGTCTCGCGCACGACGGCCAGATCGGCGAATGCGTTGAGCATGCCGATCGCCTGCGAGCCCTGCCCCGGAAAAACGAATGCAAATTTCATATCGTCCCCAATTGAATCGATTCGGACGGCGCGCACGAACGGCGCGCCGATGGGATCCGCGCGCGGCTTGTCGCGCGCCGCGGATCAGAAGCGGAAGACCGACGCGCCCCAGGTGAAGCCGCCGCCGACGCCTTCGATCAGCACGTGCTGGCCACGCTGGATGCGACCGTCGCGCACCGCGGCGTCGAGCGCCAGCGGGATCGACGCGGCCGACGTATTGCCGTGCTGGTCGACCGTCACGACCATGCGCTCCCGCGGCAGGCCGAGCTTGCGGCAGGTGCTGGTCATGATGCGGATGTTGGCCTGGTGCGGAATCAGCCAGTCGATTTGCTCGGGCGCGAGATTCGCCTTCGCGAGCGCTTCGATCGCGACCTTTTCGAGCACGTTGACCGCGAGCTTGAACACGGCTTGCCCGTCCATGTGCAGGAACGCGCTGCCGTCGATCACGCCGCGGTTGACGTTGCCCGGCGTACACAGGATGTTCGAGTAGCTGCCGTCCGCATGCAGCGCGCTGCCGAGCACGCCCGGCTCTTCCGACGCGGACAGGATCACCGCGCCGGCACCGTCGCCGAACAGCACGCAGGTCGTGCGGTCCTTGAAGTCGAGAATGCGCGAGAACGTCTCCGCGCCGACCACGAGCGCCGTACGGTGCTGGCCGCTGCGGATGAAGCTGTCGGCCGTCGCCATCGCGTACGCGAAGCCCGAACACACGGCCTGCACGTCGAATGCCGCGCCGCCGTTCTTGATGCCGAGCTTGTTCTGCAGCAGGCACGCGGTGCTCGGGAACACGAAATCGGGGGTCGAAGTCGCGACGATGATCAGGTCGATCGACTGCGGATCGACACCGGCCGCTTCGATCGCACGACGCGACGCCTCGAGCGCGAGATCGCTCGTCGTGACGTCCGGTGCGGCGAAATGGCGCGCATGGATGCCCGTGCGCGCCACGATCCATTCATCGCTCGTCTCGATGCCTTCCTTCGCAAGACGATCGGTCAACTGCTGGTTCGTGACGCGGTCGGGCGGCAGGTAGCTGCCCGTGCCGAGCACGCGGGAATAGAGAGTCGATTGGGCCATTTATGCTTTAGAGGATTGCGCAGCGGAAGGTTCGGCGTGATGGCCTGCGGCCGGGCTTGCATGGCCCGCGCCGCCCGCGTCGTGTTCGCCGTCGCCGAGCGACACTGAATTATCCGCCATCGCGCGCGCGAGGCGCTCCAGCACCCCGTTTTTGACGGCATCATACCCGCGTTTGATCGCCCACTCAAACGCGTAGGCGTCGGCCGAACCGTGGCTCTTGATCACGAGGCTCTTCAGCCCCAGCAGCGCCGCGCCGTTGTACTGGCGGTGGTCGACGCGCTTCTTGAAGCGCATCAGCACAGGCAGCGCGAGCAGCGCCATCAGCTTCGACATCAGCGAGCGGCCGAACTCCTCACGGATGATGTCCGACAGCATCTGCGCGAGCCCCTCGGACGTCTTCAGCGCGACGTTGCCGACAAAGCCGTCGCACACGATCACGTCGACGGTGCCCTTGTAGATGTCGTTGCCTTCCACGTTGCCGCGGAAATTGAGCGTGCTGGCGCGCAGCAGCTCGCCTGCGCGCTTGATCGTCTCGTTGCCCTTGATGACCTCTTCGCCGATGTTCAGCAGGCCGATCGTCGGGCGCTCCTTGCCTTCGAGCGCGGCCACGAGCGCGTGCCCCATCTCCGCGAACTGCAGCAGGTGCTGCGGCTCGCAGTCGACGTTCGCGCCGAGGTCCAGCATCATCGTGTAGCCGGTCGGGTTCGGCAGCGCGAACGCGATCGCGGGCCGCTCGATGCCGGGCAGCGTCTTGAGTACGTAACGGGAAACGGCCATCAGCGCGCCGGTATTGCCGGCGGAGATGCAGGCCTGCGCCGCGCCGTCCTTGACGTGGTTGAGCGCAACGCGCATCGAAGAATCCTTCTTCTTGCGCAGCGCCACTTCGACAGGATCGTCCATCGCCACGACTTCGGTGGCGGGCACGATGGTCAACGCGGGATCGTCGAGGGCTTTCAGCTTCTTCAGCTGAGCGCGAATCGCGCTTTCGATGCCGACGAGCATCAGGTGCGCATCGGGATGCGCGCGGACGAACTTGACTGCCGCGGGAACGGTCACGGACGGGCCGTGGTCGCCTCCCATGCAATCGATTGTGAGCTTTACGGTCATGGAATGCGACGAATTTCAGGCACAAAAAAGCGGCAGTTGAATGCCGCCTTTTTGTTGAGCCAGGAAAGTGTCAAGCGAACCAGTTGTCACGCGAACGGCGAGCGTAGCGCGCAACGCGTGACTTGACGCTTAGTCGTTCTTCGTCTTGACGACTTTCTTGCCGCGATAGTAGCCGTTCGGGCTGACGTGGTGACGCAGGTGCACTTCACCCGTGCTCGGCTCGACTGCCAGCGGCGCTGCCGTCAGGAAATCGTGCGAACGATGCATGCCGCGCTTCGACGGCGACTTCTTGTTTTGCTGGACTGCCATGACTAACTCCTAAATAATTTTCCGGATTCTAACACAGCCCGATCCGGCGCTTAACTACCCTGGCCCAAAGCCCTTACGCCTTCCCGCGCCACAACTGCTTAGTGTTTCTTGGTGCCGTCACCGTCCTTCTTCAACGCTTCCAGCGCTGCGAACGGATTCGGCCGTTTGCCTTCGTCCCCGGCTTCGTCGGACGCCTCGTCCGTCTCTTCCGTGGGACCGCTCGCGCCCGACACGAGGCTTTCGTGAACTGCCGGGCAAACCTCGTGCTTGGGCACGAGCGGCAACGAAAGCAGCAATTCCTCTTCGATCAAGTCGACGAGATCGAACTGGCGTGAGCCCACGATCACATCGGCTTCATCGTCGTCGAGCGGAAATTCTTCAGCTTCTTCTTCGGTCGCGACGATCCGGTACGTCATGTCGACGTCGAACGTCTGGTCGTACGGCGTCATGCAGCGCTGGCACGTGAGCCACGCATGGCCGTGCACCGCGAGGCGCAGATACGGCTGCTGCCCGTCGGTGCCGTCGTCCTGCAACTCCTTTTGCGTGAACCCTTCCGCCTGCCACGTGAAGACCGTGTCGCGATCTGGCGCGTCCGTCGGCACTTCGTTTAACATGCGCGGCAGTTGCGAGAGGTGCACCGCGCCGGCTGCCTGCCGCCCGCTGCGGGCAAACTCGAACAGGTCGACCGCGTGCGGATCGAGCGCCGCCGCAGGTTTGCCAGAAGAAGTGTTCATGTGCGCTCCTGCCTACAGGCTGACGTGCGGGATCCGGCTTGGCACCGCTCGCGTACGGCTCATCGAAGATGACGTACTTTACTTCCGAAGACCCGGCAGGCGCCACCACACGAAAGCCTGCCGACGAAAAGCGGGAAAGCATACCTGTTTTACCTTTTGCGGTCAATCACTTAAGCTTGCGTCCGCGCAACGCCGCGCCACACCTGACGACTCACCGATCCAACCGACCATGCCGGATACCGTTTGCCGCCCGCCGCTGCTGATTCTTGCTTCCAGTTCCCGTTACCGCCGAGCGCTCCTCGAGCGCCTCGGCGTGCCGTTCGACGTCGTGTCGCCCGACCTCGACGAAACCCCGCTCGCCGGCGAAACGCCGGCCGCGACCGCGCTGCGCCTCGCCGCCGCGAAAGCACGCGCGGTGGCCGCGACGATCGACGCGCCGGACGGCGTGCTCGTGATCGGGTCGGATCAGGTCGCGACCTTCGACGGCCACCAGATCGGCAAGCCCGGTACGCACGAGCGCGCGCTCGCGCAACTCGTGTCGATGCAGGGCCGCGAAGTCGAATTCCACAGCGCGCTCTGCCTGTACGACAGCCGTACGGACGAAGCGCAGGTCGAGGACATCGTCACGCACGTGCGCTTTCGCTCGCTGCCCGAGGCCGAACTCGACGCCTACCTGCGCGCGGAAACGCCGTACGACGTGGCCGGCAGCGCGAAATCCGAAGGGCTCGGCATCGCCCTGCTCGACGCGATCGACTCGGACGACCCCACCGCACTCGTCGGCCTGCCGCTGATCGCCCTCACGCGGATGCTGCGCGCCGCCGGCTACCCGTTGTTTGCAACCACTCGTGGAGACCGCGCATGACCGCCGGCACGCTTTATCTCGTTCCGAACACGCTCGGCGAAGGCGACGAATCGATGCTCGCCGCCGTGCTGCCCGCCGCCGTGCAGGCGCGCGCCGGCACGCTCGGCTATTACATCGGCGAGAACGCGAAAACGACCCGCGCGTTTCTGAAGAAGATCGGTACGACGCGGCCGATCCAGGAAATCGAGATCAGCGAGCTGAACGTCAATACGCCGGCCGGCGCGATCGACCGGCTGCTCGCACCGGTGCTGGCCGGCGCGGATGCCGGCCTCGTGTCGGAGGCCGGCTGCCCGGCCGTCGCCGATCCCGGCGCGTTGCTGGTGCGCCGCGCGCACGAGCGCGGCGTGAAGGTCGTGCCGCTCGTCGGACCGAGTTCGATCCTGCTCGCGCTGATGGCGTCGGGCCTGAACGGCCAGAGCTTCGCGTTCAACGGCTATCTGCCGGTCGATGCGGCCGCGCGCGCGAAACGCCTGCGCGAACTCGAGCAACTGTCGCGCAAGGCGCGCCAGACGCAGATCTTCATCGAAACGCCGTACCGGAATCACGCGATGCTCGACACGCTGGTCGCGACCTGCGCGCCGTCGACGCAGATCTGCGTCGCGGCCGATCTGACCCTCGCGACCGAGACGATCGCGAGCCGCACGGCGGCGGACTGGAAAAAGGCGCCTGCGCCGAATCTGCACAAGCGCCCCGCGATCTTCCTGCTGCTCGCGAACTGATGCCGCGAACGGCAATCGGCTAACCGATCAAAGTGAAAGGCGGGCCATCGCGGCCCGCCGATCGCCGCCGGCCGTCAGCGCAGGCTGACCGACGCGCCGCCCGCCGTCAGCGCCTTCATCGCGGCGCCCCCGACGGCCGCGCCGAACTTGCGCGCGACACGGTTCGTCAGGCTTTCCTTCACCGTATAGTCGACCAGATCCGGCGCCTTCAGCACGTCGCGCGCGACCGTGTCGGTGGTGCCGTAGCCGTCGGCGAGCCCGAGCTCGACGCTCTTCTCGCCGGTCCAGAACAGGCCGGAGAACATGTCCGGCGTCTCGTGCAGCCGCTTGCCGCGGCCGTCCTTCACGGCCTTGATGAACTGCGCATGCACCTGGTCGAGCAGCTCCTGCGCGTGCGCGTCCATCTTCGGCGTTTCCGGCGAGAACGGATCGTAGAAGCCCTTGTTTTCGCCCGACGTATGCAGGCGCCGCTCGACCCCGAGCTTGCCCATCAGCCCGGTGAAGCCGAAGCCGTCCATCAGCACGCCGATCGAGCCGACGATGCTCGCCTTGTCGACGAAGATCTTGTCGGCGGCCGACGCGATGTAATACCCGCCTGATGCGCACATGTCGGTCACGACGACGTACAGCGGCTTGTCCGGATACTTCTTGCGCAGCCGCCGGATCTCGTCGTAGACCATGCCGGCCTGCACCGGACTGCCGCCCGGGCTGTTGATCCGCAGCACGACGCCGACCGTGCCGTCGTCGTCGAACGCGGCGTCGAGCGCGGTGTTGATGTCGTCGGCGTTCGCGTTGACGCCTGCCGCGATCTCGCCGTCGATCGTCACGAGCGCCGTATGCCGCCCGCTCGACGAGAACTTCGAATCGCTCGAGAAATCGATCAGCGCGAACGCGAGCAGCACGAACACGGCGAGAAACGCGAAGCGGAAGAAGATCTTCCAGCGCCGCGCGGCGCGCTGCTCCTTGACGGCCGCGAGCGCGATCCGCTCGAGCGCTGCGCGCTCCCAGGCCGGTTCACGGCTGTCGGGACGGGAGGAGGAATCCGGGGAATTCGGTTGGTCGGCCATGCAGTGGTGTCGTCAGTCGGTCGTGGCGGGCGTGGCGGGATGCAGGTCCGCATCGGGCACCCAGAATACCGCACGGCCGTCGGGCGTGTCGCGCTCGTCGACCTCGACCGGCCGCAAGCGGCCGCCGCGGCACGGGCCACCGACGCACTTGCCGGTATCCGGCGCGTAGATCGCGCCGTGCGTCGCGCACATCAGATAGAGGCCCGACGACTCGAAGAATTGCCCTTCGGCCCAGTCGAGCTCCATCGGCACATGCGCGCAGCGGTTCAGGTAGCCGTAAGCGCGGCCGTCGTAGCGCACGAAGAACACGACGGCTTGCTCGCCGCGCAGCGTCGCGTCGACGCGCACCCCGGCACCCCCGTCGGTCAACGCATCCGACGCGCACACGCGCACGGCGTCCGGCGCCGCGCTCATGCGTGCTCCCGCAGCCATGCGGCCAGCGCACCGACGTCCGGCGCGACGAAGCGCGGCGTGAGCGCCGCCAGTGCATCGGCCGTGTGCGCGCCATACGCGACGCCGACGCCGGCCGCGCCGGCGCTGGCCGCCATCTGCAGGTCGTGCGTCGTATCGCCGATCATCACGGTGCGCGACAGGTCCTGCCCCAATTCCCGCGACAACTCGTGCAGCATCGCCGGATGCGGTTTCGAGAACGTTTCGTCCGCGCAGCGCGTCGCGTCGAACCAGCTCGTCAGTTTCGACTGGTCGAGCACGCGGTTCAGCCCGACCCGACCCTTGCCGGTCGCGACGGCGAGCAGATAGCCCGTATCGCGCAGTTCGGCGAGCAGCTCGCGCACGCCGGCGAACAGCTCGATGCGCTGGTCGTCGAGCAGGTAGTGATAGCGGTAGCGCTCGGCCAGCCGTGCGTAGTCGGACGGATCGAGGGTCGGCGCCGTGATCTGCAGCGCGTCCCGCAGGCCGAGGCCGATCACGTAGCGGGAAGCTTCGTCGGACGGCGTGGGCAAGCCGAGATCGCGGCATGCCGCCTGGATGCTGTGCGCGATGTGCGCAGTCGAATCCATCAGCGTGCCGTCCCAGTCGAAGACGATCAGGTCAAATTGCTGTCGGGCCATGCGGTTCAGGCGGTATCGCGCAATGCGCTGAGTTGATCGAGGAAGCGCCGGCACTCGGCCGGCAGCGGCGCATCGAACTGCAGCGCCTCGCCGGTCAGCGGATGAGCGAGCTTGAGGCGGTGCGCATGCAGGAACATCCGTTTCAGCGACGGCTGCGCGTTCGCGCGCGCCAGCGCCTTGTTCAATGCGAAATCGCCATACTTGGCGTCGCCGGCGATCGGCAGGCCGAGATGCGCGAGGTGCACCCGGATCTGATGGGTCCGCCCCGTTTTGAGTTCCGCTTCGACGAGCACGTAGTCCGGCCAGCGGTCGACGAGATTGAACACCGTATGCGACGCGAGCCCGTCCTCCTGCACCCGTACGCGGCGCTCCCCTTCCGGGGTCGAATACTTGAACAGCGGCGCCTTCACCGCGCGGCGCCGGCCCCAGTCGGGCTGCCATTCGCCGTGCGCGCACGCGAAGTAGCGCTTGTCCATCCGGTTCTCGCGGATCTGCTCGTGCAGGCCGACGAGCGCCGTGCGTTTCTTCGCGAGCATCAGGATCCCGGACGTCTCGCGGTCGAGCCGGTGCACCAGCTCGAGAAATTTCGCGCGCGGACGCGCCTGGCGCATCTGCTCGATCACGCCGAACGCGACGCCGCTGCCGCCGTGGACCGCGACCCCGGCCGGCTTGTCGATGACGAGCATCGCGTCGTCCTCGTACAGCACGTCGAAATTCGCGGGCGGCACGACGGGCGTGTCGGCGCGCGCGAGGTCGGCCGCCGCCACGCGCACCGGCGGCACGCGGACGAGGTCGCCGAGCTCCAGGCGGTACTGCGCGTCGATCCGGCCCTTGTTTACGCGCACTTCGCCGCTGCGGAGGATCCGGTAAATATGGCTTTTCGGCACGCCTTTACAGACGCGCAACAGGAAGTTGTCGATGCGCTGACCGGCCGAGTTTTCGTCGATCTCGATCATCGATACCTGGCCGCTTGCGACCGAATTCTGGGATATTTTGCCTAACTCATTCATACTGAATATAATTTTGCCCAGCCTGACGTTGTGGGTGGCCTGACCGGCCGGCCCCGGCTGAATCGGGCAAGGCGCAAGCGCAAACTGCTATTTTACTTGCGCCGGGGGTCCGCTGCTCGCCCCTAATCAAAGAGAAGCAGCAAGTTGCACGCACGGCGCCGCCCGTCGGCAAGGATCGCGCCCACAGGCGGATTCGGTCGGCAAGGCGCCGCGGTAACGGAAAGTTGGTTGAAAAGAATTTGATCGGCAGCCGACGGCGCGCAGTGCGTCCGCAGGCTGCCGGTTGCGAAAATTACGGCGTTGCGCCCGATTTGGCCCCGCGAAGCGTGCGGGGCTTGGCGACGTCAAACCAGGGAAGTACACCCCAAGCGGGAAAGTCGGGCTGGATTCGATACTCCCCGCTGCGGCCCAAGCCGCAGCATCTGCCGCCCGTCGGCGCGCGCGACGCATTGCGCGCGCCCGTGGCAATGCCCGGACAGGCTTAGCGCGCTTTTGCAGCGTGCGGTGTGTGAACGCCGTGCTTTGAAGCCGTATTCGCAGGTGCCCTATGGCCGCCGGCCCCGTCTTTCGGGCCCAAGCGCCTCTTCAGGCAATTCTCCCCGCCAGCATTCCCGCTCCAGCGTGCTCGTGACAACACAACAAGGTGCGGCCTGTCGTCGTTCCCGCCCTCGCGCCTGACAACCGCGAGGCGCCGGCAGCGGAGCCGCCTGGAGTCGTTCATGAAACGCATGCTGTTCAATGCGACGCAGCAGGAGGAGCTGCGCGTCGCCATCGTCGATGGGCAAAAGCTCATCGACATCGACATCGAAACCGCCGGGCGCGAACAGCGCAAAGGCAATATCTACAAAGGTGTCATCACCCGTATCGAGCCGTCGCTCGAAGCGTGCTTCGTCAACTACGGCGAAGACCGCCACGGCTTCCTGCCGTTCAAGGAAGTCGCCCGCCAGTACTTCAAGGAAGGCATCGACATGCGCTCCGCGCGCATTCAGGATGCGCTGCGCGAAGGCCAGGAGCTGATCGTCCAGGTCGAGAAGGAAGAGCGTGGCAACAAGGGCGCCGCCCTCACCACCTTCATCTCGCTCGCCGGCCGCTATCTCGTGCTGATGCCGAACAACCCGCGCGGCGGCGGCGTATCGCGCCGGATCGAAGGCGACGAGCGCCAGGAACTGCGCGAAACGATGGCGCAGCTGCAGATTCCGGACGGCATGAGCATGATCGCCCGTACCGCGGGCATCGGCCGCAGCGCCGAGGAACTGCAGTGGGACCTGAACTACCTGCTGCAACTGTGGCGCGCGATCGAGGCTGCCTCGCAAAGCGGCAACGCCGGCCAGCCGATGCTGATCTATCTGGAATCGAGCCTCGTGATCCGCGCGATCCGGGACTATTTCCAGCCGGATATCGGCGAAATCCTGATCGATACGAACGAAATCCATGATCAGGCCCGTGCCTTCATGGACATCGTGATGCCGGACAACGTCGCGAAGGTGAAGCGCTATCACGACGACGTGCCGCTGTTCTCCCGCTTCCAGATCGAGCACCAGATCGAAACCGCGTACTCGCGCACGGTCCCGCTGCCGTCGGGCGGCGCGATCGTGATCGACCACACCGAAGCGCTCGTCGCGATCGACGTGAACTCCGCACGCGCGACCAAGGGCGCGGACATCGAGGAAACGGCCACCCGCACGAACCTCGAAGCGGCCGACGAAGTCGCCCGCCAGCTGCGCCTGCGCGACCTCGGCGGCCTGATCGTGATCGATTTCATCGACATGGAATCGGCGAAGAGCCAGCGTGAAGTCGAGCAGCGCCTGAAGGACGCGCTCAAGCACGACCGTGCGCGCGTGCAGATGGGCAAGATCTCGCGCTTCGGCCTGATGGAACTGTCGCGCCAGCGCCTGCGCCCGGCGCTGTCGGAAGGCAGCCACGTGACGTGCCCGCGCTGCAACGGCACCGGCCACATCCGCGATACCGAATCGTCCGCGCTGCAGGTCCTGCGGATCATTCAGGAAGAAGCGATGAAGGAAAACACCGCGGCGATCCACTGCCAGGTGCCGGTCGAGGTGACCGCCTTCCTGCTGAACGAAAAGCGTCAGGAAATCAACAAGATCGAGTCGCGCTTCAAGGTCGGCATCGTGCTGATCCCGAACAAGCACCTCGATACGCCGCACTACAAGCTCGAGCGCCTGCGTCACGACGATGCGCGCCTCGACGATCCGCGCGCATCCTGGAAGATGGCCGAGGAAGCGGCCCGCGAGCTCGAGTCGGAAACCGGCTACAGCAAGCGTGCGGCCGAAGTGAAGCCGAAGCAGGAAGCCGCGGTCAAAGGCATCACGCCCGAGCGTCCGGCACCGAGCCCGGCTCCGCAGCGTCCGGTCGAGCCCGTTGCCGCCCCCGCCCCGGCGCCCGTCGCCGCGGCAAGCGGCGGCTTCATCGGCTGGCTGAAGGGCCTGTTCGGCGTGTCGCCGGCACCGGCGCCCGCACCGGTCGCGCCGGCACCGGCGAAGGAGCAGGCAGCCCGTCCGGCGCGCGAGCGCACGGAAAAGACCGAGCAGCGCGGCGGCGATCGCAATCGCAACCGTCGCGGCGGCGCCCAGCAGGCGCAAGGCGGCCGCGACCCGGCAGCCGCAGGCCGTGGCCAGCCGCAACGCCAGGAACGCGAAGGCAAGGAAGTGCGCGAATCGCGTGAAGGCCGTGAGCCGCGCGAGGGTCGTGAGCTGCGTGAAGGTCGCGAGGGCCGCGAAGGTCGTGAAGGTCGTGAAAACCGTGAGGGTCGCGAGGGCCGTGGCCCGCGTGAAGGCCGTGAGCCGCGCGAACCGCGCGAGAACCGCGAATCGCGCGAGCGTGCCGAACAGCCGGAAGGCGTCGAAGCAACCGGCCGTGGCGAGCGTCAGGAACGCGGCGAGCGTCGCGAGCGCGGCGAACGCCGCAAGCCGACCCAGCACGCAGCCACGCTCGAAACCGTCACCCGCGGTGAAAACCATCCGGAACCGGAAACCGACAAGGTGGCGGCAGAAGCCCTGCCCGGCGCGGAACTGGCAGCCGATGCGGAAGCCGGCGCACGTGACGGCGAAGAACGCCGCCGTCGCCGTCGCGGCCGCCGCGGCGGTCGTCGCGAGCGCGAGGAAGACGGCGCAGTCGAGCAGGCCGAACAAGGCGCCGAAGGCGAAGTCGCCGCGCAAGCGGTGACGCCGGCCGCCCCGGTCGCTGCCGAACCGGCTCACACGGCCGCGCCGGCAGTCGTCGCGGCCGTGGCAAGCGCGGTCGCCGTGGAAGCCGTCGCCGAGCAGCATGCCGCACCGGCCGCTGTCGAAGCGCAGCCGGCACCGGCCCCCGCCGAAGTGGCTCCGGCCGCCCCGGTCGAGCCCGTCGCCGTCCAGGCAGCCGAACCGGCACCGGTCGCACCGGCCGTCGCGGAAGCAGGCCCGACGCCGGTCGCGGTGTCGCCGACCGATGCGTTCGAAGTGCCGGCAGCCGCTCCGGTCGCTGCCGAGGCGCCGCAAGCCGCACCGGTCGAGCAGGCCGCACCGGCTGCCGTGGCGATCGAGACCGCTCCGGTGGTGGTCGAAGCCGCGCCGACGGTGGCCGAGGCACCGGTCGCAGCCGCGCCGGTCGAGGCCGTCGCCGCACCGGCACCGGCTCCCGCCCCCGCACAACCGGCAGCCGCGCCCGCTTCGGCGAGCCTGGATGTCGTGCTGGAGCAGGCCGGTCTCGTCTGGGTGAACACGGACGCCGACAAGTTCGCGGCCGCGCAGGAAGCCGCATCGCGACTCCCGCGCCCGGCCCGCGTGCCGCGCGAACGCAAGGTGCTGCCGCCGGCCGATACGGCGCCGATGCAGCAGGTCGAAACGACGCACCACTGAACGGCGCATCGCCCGACCAGGAAAAGCCCGCCTCCGGCGGGCTTTTTCATGTCCGCGCTGCGGGTTTCCGCCCACCGGACCCACCGGCCGGTTGCGGCTAAAATAGAGGTCTGGTCCGCACTTCTTCCAACATGTCCCGACGCATCATTCCTCTCGCCGACGTCAGCGGGATGCCGGACGTCTCCGGCGTCGCGCATGCCCCCGACGGCACGCTGGCCGACACGTTCGCCAGGCCGCTGCGCGACCTGCGCATTTCGGTGACGGACCGCTGCAATTTCCGTTGCGTGTACTGCATGCCGCGCGCGGTCTTCGACAAGGACTACCCGTTCCTGCCGCACAGCGCGCTGCTCACGCACGAGGAAATCGAGCGCGTGGCGCGACTCTTCGTCGCACACGGCGTCGAGAAGATCCGTATCACGGGCGGCGAACCGTTGCTGCGCAAGAACCTCGAATTCCTGATCGAGCGCCTCGCGCGCCTGACGACGCATGCCGGCCGCCCGCTCGACCTGACGCTGACGACCAACGGCTCGCTGCTCGCACGCAAGGCGCGCGCGCTGAAGGACGCCGGGCTTACGCGCGTCACGGTCAGCCTCGATGCGCTCGACGACACGCTGTTCAAGCGCATGAACGATGCGGAGTTCGCGAGCGCCGACGTGCTCGACGGCATCTTCGCCGCGCAGGCCGCGGGCCTCGCGCCGGTCAAGGTCAACATGGTCGTGAAGCGCGGCACCAACGACAGCGAGATCCTGCCGATGGCCGAGCGGTTCCGCGGCACCGGCGTGATCCTGCGTTTCATCGAATACATGGACGTCGGCACGTCGAACGGCTGGAACATGACCGAGGTGCTGCCGTCGGCGGACGTCGTCGCGCGTATCGCCGAACATTTCCCGCTGGTGCCGCTCGAGCCTCACACGGCGGCCGAAACCGCGCAGCGCTGGGGCTATGCGGACGGCAGCGGCGAGATCGGCGTGATCTCGAGCGTCACGCAGGCCTTCTGCGGCGATTGCACGCGTGCCCGGCTGTCGACCGAAGGCAAGCTGTACCTGTGCCTGTTCGCGTCGGCCGGCCACGACCTCCGTGCGCTCGTGCGGGGCGGCGCAAGCGATGCCGAGATCGCGACCGCGATCGCGCGCATCTGGCAGGCGCGCACCGATCGCTATTCGCAGCTGCGCGGCAGCGCCTCGGCCGACGCCACGCCCCACGGCGCCGGCAAGCGCGTCGAAATGTCGTATATCGGCGGCTGACGCCTCTTTCCGCCTTCACACGATGCCCGCTCCCGCTTCTCCGTCGATCGCCGGCCTGCTGCTCGCAGGCGGGCGCGCGACCCGCATGGACGGCGTCGACAAGGGTCTGCAACTGCTCGACGGTACGCCGCTCGCGCTGCACGTGCTGCGCCGGCTGTCGCCGCAGGTCGACGAGACGCTGATCAGCGCGAACCGCCATGCCGATCGCTATGCCGAGCTCGGTGCGCCGTTCGACGCGCGCATCGTCGCCGACGAAACGCCCGACTTCCCCGGGCCGCTCGCGGGCCTGCTCGCCGGCATGCGCGCGGCGCGCGCGCCGCTGGTCGCATGCTCGCCGTGCGATACACCGTATCTGCCCGCCGACCTCGTCGCGCAACTGCATGCGGCGCTCGACGCGCAGCAGGCCGACATCGCGATGGCGGTCACCGTCGACGCGCAGCAGCTGCGCTCGCCGCAGCCGACCTTCGCGCTGCTGCGCACATCGCTGGCCGACGATCTGGCCGCGCGCCTCGCGGCCGGCGACCGCAAGGTGCGTGCGTGGTACGCACGCCACAAGACGGTCGAAGTCGAGTTTCGCGACGAGCGTGCGTTTTACAATGCCAACTCCTGGCAGGAACTCGCCGCGCTGGCCCGCCGCTGACGGCCCCGTGCCGTTCCCGCCCGGCGCCCGCCACACGCGAAACCCGCGCCCAGGCACCCTCCTCGCGCCACCGGCCACGAACCCGATACGCCTTGCGGCGCAGTCCGACTGATGATCACGCAATCCTCGCCCGCCTCCCGAACCGCACCCGACCCCGATGTCCCGCTGTCGCTCGCCGACGCGCAGGCGCTCGCGTGCCGCTTCGCGGTGCCCGTCGACGCGTGCGACACGGTGACGCTGCGCGATGCGCTCGACCGCGTGCTCGCGGTCGACGTGAGCGCGCCGTTCGACATTCCCGCGTACGACAATTCGGCCATGGACGGCTATGCGTTCGACGGCGGCAGCGCGGCACTCGCGTCGCCGCAGGGCGAGGTCGCGATGCCGGTCGCCGGCACCGCATTCGCCGGCCATCCGTTCGACGGCGCCGTGGCAGCCGGTGCATGCGTGCGGATCATGACCGGCGCGCCGATGCCGGCCGGATGCGACACCGTGATCCCGCAGGAACGCGTGCGCGTCGAGGGCGACACGATCCGCTTCGCCACGCGCGACGTCGCGCGCGGCGCGAACTGCCGCAAGGCCGGCGAGGATCTCGCGCGCGGCGCCTGTGCGCTCGCCGCGGGCCGCGTCCTGCGGCCGTCCGATCTCGGCCTGCTCGCGTCGTTCGGCGTCACCGACGTCATGGTGCGCCGGCGCGTGCGCGTCGCCGTGTTCTCGACCGGCGACGAACTGCGCGAGCCCGGCGAACCGCTCGGCCGCGGCGCGCTGTACGACAGCAATCGCGGGATGCTGATCGCGATGCTCGAACGCCTGCACGTGGATGCGATCGATCTCGGCATCGTCCGCGACGACCCGGCCGCGCTCGATGCCGCATTGCGCGACGCCCTCGCCGCGCAGGCCGATGCGGTCATCACGTCGGGCGGCGTGTCGGTCGGCGAAGCCGACTTCACGCGCGACGTGATGGCGCGGCTCGGCGACGTGACGTTCGCGAGCCTTGCGCTGCGGCCCGGCCGGCCGCTCGCGTGCGGCACGCTCGCACGCGCGGCCGACGGCGCCGGCCACGCGCTGTTCTTCGGGCTGCCCGGCAATCCGGTCGCGTCCGCCGTGACGTTCTACGCCATCGTGCGCCCCGCGCTGCTGACGCTGGCCGGCGCGCAGACGCCGCCACCGGCGATGTACACGGCGCGCAGTACGCAGCCGTTGAAGACGCGCCCCGGTCGCACCGAATACCTGCGCGGCATCGCGACGCGCGCCGCCGACGGCCAATGGCACGTCGCACCGGCCGGATCGCAAAGCTCCGCGTCGCTGAGCGGCCTCGCAGACGCCAACTGTTTCATCGTCCTGGGCCACGATACCGCGGCAGTCGACGCGGGCGCCCCGGTCGACATCCTGCCGCTCGACGGCCTGATCTGAATTCCACTATCGGTATATCTCTACGGGGGCAATCCGCACATGAAGAAACAAATCTCGTCGATCGCCGCGGGACAGACCGCGAAGGCGCTGATTCTCGTCTACCTGACGTTCAGCGTGCCGATCGTGCTGCTCGGCATTCTCGTCGCGTACATCCGCTACGGGATGGTCGAACTGAGCACGATCCTGAGCGCGCTGCTGCTGAACGCGATCCTCGGTTTCGTGCTGCTGTGGATTGCGTGCCACGCGTACAACTGGGTCGCGTCGCGCTTCGGCGGCATCGAAATCGTGCTGTCCGATCCGCCGGAGGAAGCGTGAGCGGCACGCCGCTGATCCGCGCGGCCGCCCCGCGCGACGTCGGCGCGATCCTCGCGCTGATGCGCGAGCTGGCCGAGTTCGAGAAGCTCACGGATCTGTTCGTCGCGACCGAAGCCGATCTCGCCGACGCGCTGTTCGGCGAGCACCCCGCGGCCGAAGCGCTGGTGGCCGAGCGTGACGGCGCGATCGTCGCGTACGCGCTGTTCTTCCACAACTATTCGACGTTCGTCGGCCGCCGCGGACTCTATCTCGAGGATCTGTACGTGCAGCCGTCGCAGCGCGGTACGGGCCTCGGCACCGCGATGCTGCGTCATCTCGCGGCACTCGCCGTCGAGCGCCGTTGCGCGCGCTTCGAGTGGTCGGTCCTCGACTGGAACCAGCCGGCAATCGATTTCTACGAGAAGATGGGCGCGACCGTGCTGCCGGAGTGGCGCATCGTACGCGTGACGGGTGGCGCGCTGGACACGCTCGCCGCGCACTGAGCGCGGGCCGGCCACGCCGGCGATCGCTGCAAAGGAAAACGGGCGCCGCGGCGCCCGTTTTTTCTGTCCGGCGGCTGCCGGTAACGCGTGTCATGCATCGTCCGCATCGGCGCCTTCGGCCCCTTCCGCGCCGAGCAGCCCGGCCGCCGTATCGCCCGGCAACGCCTCGACCTGCTTGAGCTTGCGGTTCATCACGCGCGTGCGCTGCTCGGCCGCCTCGATCGAACGCGTGACCGTTTCGAGCTGCGACTTCGTGCGCGCGAGCACGTCGCCGAACTTGCCGAACTCGGTCTTGACCGCGCCGAGCACCTGCCACACCTCGCTCGAGCGCTGCTCGATCGCGAGCGTGCGGAACCCCATCTGCAGACTGTTCAGCAGCGCGGTGAGCGTGGTCGGCCCGGCGACCGTCACGCGATAGTCGCGTTGCAGCAGGTCGGTCAGCCCCGGCCGACGCAGGATCTCCGCATAGAGCCCCTCGGTCGGCAGGAACAGCAGCGCGAAATCGGTCGTGTGCGGCGGCGCGACGTACTTCTCGGCGATCGTGCGCGCTTCCATCCGCACCCGCGCCTCGAGCGCACGCGCCGCCTCCTCGACCGCCACCGCATCGGCGCGCTCCTGCGCGTCGATCAACCGCTCGTAGTCTTCGCGCGGAAATTTCGCGTCGATCGGTAGCCACACCGGCGGCGCGTCGCGCGTGCCGGCATCGCGGCCCGGCAGCCGGATCGCGAATTCGACGCGCTCGGTACTCTTCGGCACCGTCGCGACGTTCTTCGCGTACTGCTCGGGTGTGAGCATCTGTTCGAGCAGCGCTTCGAGCTGCACCTCGCCCCAGGTGCCGCGCGTCTTCACGTTGGTCAGCACCTTCTTCAGGTCGCCAACGCCGGCCGCGAGGGTCTGCATCTCGCCGAGCCCGCGATGCACCTGCTCGAGCCGGTCCGACACGAGCTTGAACGATTCGCCGAGCCGCTGCTCGAGCGTCGCGTGCAGTTTCTCGTCGACGGTGCGGCGCATCTCCTCGAGCTTCGCCGCGTTGTTCGTCTCGATTTCCTTCAGCCGCTGTTCGAGCGTCGCACGCACTTCACCGATCCGGCGATCGTTCGCCTCGGTCAGTTGCGTGAGCTGCCGGTGCAACGTGTCGCCGAACAGCCGCAGCGCGCCCGTCTGCTCCTCGCGCGCCTGCTGGGCCTGGCGCTGCACGCTCTCGCGCATCGCGTCGAACTGCTGCGCGTTGCCGGCGACGAGCTTGCCGAGCTGCTGCGCGAACCCCTCGATCTGGTTGTTCTGCACGGTCGCCACGCTCGTCAGTTGCGCGGCGAGCGTCTGCTGCAACTGCGCGAAGCTGCCGGCCAGCTCGGTACGCGAGCCGCGCGCATTTTCGACGATCTCGCCGCGCAGTTCGCGCTCGAGCCGCTCGACCGCGCGCGCCTGCGCATGCGCGGCGTCCTCGATCTGGTCGCCGAGCACGGCCGCATCGTCGTGGCGGCCGCCGCGCACGAGCGCGACGATCGCCACCGCGAGCGCGACAGCCAGCACGACGACCGCCGCAAGCAACAACGTCATCGTCATGCGCGCGGCTTCCCGATCACGTCAGGGTTGATCGGATTCGGCGGCCGCCCCGCCCGCGGCCCCTCGCCCAGCGCGGCGATCAGGTTGTCGGCGGCGAGATCCGCCATCGCGCGGCGGGTCTTTTCGGTGGCGCTTGCGATATGCGGCGTCAGCACGACGTTCGGCACCTCGAGCAGCGCCGGATGCACGCTCGGCTCGCCCTCGTACACGTCGAGGCCGGCCGCGGCGATCGTCCCGTCGCGCAGTGCGACGGCCAGCGCCGCATCGTCGACGATCCCGCCGCGCGCGATGTTGGTCAGCGTCGCCGTCGGTTTCATCTTCGCGAGCTCGGCCGCGCCGATCGTGTGATGGTTCTCTTTCGTGTACGGCAGCACGAGCACGACATGATCGGCGCGCGCGAGCAGCGCATCCTTCGACACGTATTCGGCATTCAGCTCGGCTTCGATCTCGGGCGCGACCCGCGACCGGTTGTGGTAGATCACCTGCATCCCGAAGCCGCGCGCGCGGCGCGCGAGCGCCTGGCCGATGCGACCCATCCCGATCACGCCGAGCGTCGAGCCATGGATGTCGGCGCCGAGAAAGCCGTCGTACGCCCACTTCTGCCAGTGGCCGGCGCGCAGCCAGTGTTCGGATTCGGCGATCCGGCGCGCCGCTGCCATCATCAGCGCCCAGCCGAAATCGGCGGTCGATTCGTTCAGCACGTCGGGCGTATTGGTGCCGAGCACGTTCGCCGCGTTGAATGCGGCCATGTCGAAGTTGTTGTAGCCGACCGCCATGTTCGCCACGACGCGCAGACGCGGCGCCGCCGCGAGCGTGGCCGCGCCGACCGGGTCGCCGGCCGTCAGCGCGCCGTCCTTGTCGGCCAGACGCGCGGCGAGCGCGTCGGGCGCGAGCGCGTCGCCGTCGTTCCAGTCGACTTCGAAATACTGCTTGAGCCGTTCGATCACGTCCGGAAAGATCGGACGCGCGACCAGGATCTTCTGCATCGCCATCTCCGCATGCCGCGGCCGGATGGCGGCGCACCATGCGCCGCCGGGACCGCCCGCTCGGGGTTGAAAATCGTCAGCTTACGCCGTGAAGAAAAGCCACGACGTCAGCAGGAATACCGGTATCAGCACGACGAGCGCCCAGCCGAGGTACGCGAAGAAGCTCGGCATCTTCACGCCGCGCGATTCGGCGATCGCCTTCACCATGAAGTTCGGCGCGTTGCCGATGTAGCTGTTCGCGCCCATGAACACCGCGCCGGCGGAAATCGCGGCGAGTGTCGACGCACCGGTCGTCATCAGCGTCCGCGCATCGCCGCCCGCGAGGTTGAAGAACACGAGATAGGTCGGCGCGTTGTCGAGGAACGACGACAGGATGCCGGTCGCCCAGAAGTACATCGCGTCGATCGGCTTGCCGTCGGGCCCCGTGACGAGATGGACGATCTGCGCGAACGCGCCATCCGCGCCGGCGCGCAGGATCACGATCACCGGCGCGATCGTCACGAAGATGCCCGCGAACAGCTTCGCGACTTCCTCGATCGGCGCCCAGTTGAACGCGTTGCCTTCGCGCGCGGAACGCGGCGTCAGCGCGAGCGACACGAGCGTCACGACCACGAGCGCGACGTCGCGCACGAGATTCTGCAGCGCGACGTGCGTGCCCCACACGTCGAACGAGATGCCCGGCTTCCACACGCCGCTCATCAGCACGAGCGCGATCACGGCCGCCAGCAGCACGAAGTTGACCTTGCCGTCGATCGACAGCGCCGCACCGTCAGGCGTCGGATCGAGCGCGGCCGGCCGCTCCTCGCCGCCCTTCCGGTAGAAGTACGTATCGAGCGCGAAGAACAGCGTCAGCAGCACCACGCAGATGAACAGCATCGGCAGCGCGAGATGCGTGGTCGTCCAGAAGAAGCTCACGCCGTTCAGGAAGCCGAGGAACAGCGGCGGATCGCCGAGCGGCGACAGCGAGCCGCCCGCGTTCGCGACGAGGAAGATGAAGAAGATCACGACGTGCACGACATGCTTGCGGTTGTCGTTGGCGCGCAGGAGCGGCCGGATCAGCAGCATCGCGGCGCCCGTCGTGCCCATCACGCTCGCGAGCAGCGTACCGAGCGCGAGGATCGCGGTATTCAGTTTCGGCGACCCATGCAAGTTGCCGTTCACGCAGATGCCGCCCGCGACCGTATAGAGCGCGGTGAGCAGCACGATGAACGGAATGTATTCCTCGAGCAGCGCATGCACGAGCGTGCCGAACGCGGTGCCGATGCCGAACGCGACCGCGAACGGCGCGAGGAACACGATCGCCCAGCCGGCGGCGATCTTGCCGAAGTGGTGATGCCAGAACACGGGGGCGACGAGCGGGAACAGCGCGATGGACAGCAGGATCCCGGCGAACGGGATGCCCCAGAGCGCGGACAGCGTGGCACCGTCGAGCGTGGCGGCCGATGCAAGCGCGGGAGCGGCGCCAAGCGCGATTCCCGACGCCATGCCCGCCCAGGCGGCATGTCGTTTCATGCAGAACTTCCTTGTTCGAGTAGGGGTGAATGCAGCGGGCGCGTCATGCGCCCCGTACGACGATCGCGTGCACGCGGTACGGGCCGTGTGCGCCCAGGATGATCGTTTGTTCGATGTCGCCCGTGCGCGACGGGCCGGACACGAAATTGACCGCGCGCGGCAGCTCGCCGCGCTCCGCGCGAATCAGCGCGAACGCGTCTTCATGACCGGCGACGATGCGCGATGCCGGCACGATCGCGATGTGGGTTTCCGGCAGCAGGCCGGCCGATGCGTAAGTGTCGGGGCCGGACAGCAATACCAGCGACCCCGTTTCGGCGGTCGCGCAAAAGCAGCCGGTCAGGCCGACCAGATCGCCGTCGCGCGGCTTGCGGCACTCGACCGACAGGCCCGCGCCGGCCCAGTCGAGATCGGCGAGCGTGCGCCAAGCGATGGCCTGCGTCGGCAGGCCGTGAGCGGCAAGATAGCGGGCGGCGGCGGCAGGCACGTCGGCCAGCGTCGCGACTTCGTCGACCGTGGTCGACAGGCGCGCCGCTTCGTCGACGAAAGCGGCGACGAGGTCGGCCGGCGCCGGCGGGCGCGGCCCCTCCGGATGACGGGCGAGATAGTCGGCGACGCCGTCGCGCTCCGCTGCATCGGGTTCGGCCGCGCGCCCCTGCGCCGCGCGAATGCGCGCGAGGATCTGGCGACGGGCAGCGGAAGTGTCCATGAACGGTCCTCGTGACGGTGGCGGGCAATACGTCGGATTATACCGACCGCCCCTGCCGCGACGCACCTTCGGCCCAACGGCCGGCGCCTACTTCGACGCGTCTTCCTCGACCGGCTGCGCGATGCCGAACACCTGCCGCAGGTACGCGAGATACGCCTTGTCGTCGCACATGCTCTTGCCCGGCGAATCGGACAGCTTCGCGACCGGCTGCCCGTTGCAGCGAACCATCTTGATCACGATCTGCAGTGGCACGTAGCCGAGATCGTTGGTGAGGTTGGTGCCGACGCCGAACGCGAGCTTGCAGCGGCCGCGGAACCGTTCGTACAGCTGCATGACCTTCGGAATGTCGAGCGCGTCCGAGAACACCAGCACCTTGGTGCGCGGGTCGCACCGGTTCGCTTCGTAGTGGCGCAGCATCCGCTCGCCCCACTCGAACGGATCGCCCGAATCGTGGCGCGCGCCGTCGAACAGCTTGCAGAAGTACATGTCGAAGTCGTTCAGGAACGCGTCCATGCCGTAGACGTCCGACAGCGCGATCCCGAGGTCGCCGCGATATTCCTTCGCCCACATCTCGAAGCCGTAGATCTGCGAATCGCGCAGCCGCGGGCCGAGCGCCTGGCACGCCTGCAGATACTCGTGCGCCATCGTGCCGAGCGGCGTGATGTCGTGCTTCATCGCGTACAGCACGTTGCTCGTGCCCGCGAACTGCGGCCCGAGCCCGTCGCGCAGCGTGAGCGCGACTTCCTCGTGCCAGACCTTCGAGAAGCGCCGGCGCGTGCCGTAATCGGCGATCTTGCAGTCGGCGAACTCGGGCTTCGCGCCGAGCAGCTTGATCTTCTCGCGCAGCCGTTCGCGGCCTTCGCGATAGTCGGGCTCGCGCTGCGTGTTGCGGAAATAGACTTCGTTGACGATCGCGAGCACCGGGATCTCGAACAGGATCGTATGCAGCCACGGCCCCTCGATCACGATGTCGATCTCGCCGTTGCCCTTCGGCGACGGCGTGACCGAGATGTACTTCTCGTTCAGGTGGAACAGCGCGAGGAAATCGACGAAGTCGCTCTTGATGAAGCGCATCCGCCGCAGGTAATCGAGTTCGACGTCGGAAAAGCGCAGCGAGCACAGGCCGCGCACCTCGTCGCGAATCTCGTCGATGTACGGCACGAGATCGACGCCGGGCGTACGGCACCGGAAGCGGTATTCGACGTTTGCAGCGGGAAAGTGATGCAGGACGACCTGCATCATCGTGAACTTGTAGAGATCCGTGTCCAGCAGCGAAGTGATGATCATGATGACGGCACCGCCAATATCATGACCGGGCCCCGGCGCACCGCGCGCCGCCCGGTCTGTCGGTCATGTTACCCGAATGCGGGCCGGACCATCGTGAAACCGCCCTCGCCGCCGGGCCGCGTCGCGCCGCCGCCGGGTGCGCGGGTATCCGCGTTGCGCACGCCATAAACTAATCACGAAACGATATAAGCCGGATAGCCGACCACGTCATGCGGGTTTTGCGCTTCAGTTACAATGCCGCTTTTGGCGCAAACGCCACCCCATATATACCGCCAAGCAGGAGCGTTTTAATGACTCACGTTGTGACCGAAGGCTGCATCAAGTGCAAATACACGGATTGCGTGGATGTGTGCCCGGTGGATTGCTTCCGTGAAGGTCCCAACTTTCTCGCCATCGATCCGGACGAGTGCATCGACTGCGCCGTGTGCGTCGCCGAATGCCCGACCAATGCGATCTATGCCGAAGAAGACGTTCCGACCGACCAGCAGCAGTTCACCGAGCTGAATGCCGAGCTGGCGAAGAATTGGCCGTCGATCACGAAGACCAAGCCGGCGCCGGCCGACGCGGACGAGTGGAAGGACGTGCAGGAGAAGCTGCACCTGCTCGAGCGCTGATCGCGCGGCGGCCGCAAAAAATTTCATGCGGCGCGGCTCCAAGGTGTTGACAGGTTAGCGAACACTCCATACAATCTCGTTTCTCTGCTGTTGCTTGTTTGTTCCCCGATAGCTCAGTCGGTAGAGCGCCGGACTGTTAATCCGTAGGTCCCTGGTTCGAGCCCAGGTCGGGGAGCCAAAAACGCAAAGGCCCGTTGAAAGTGGACGGGTTTTTTGTTGGAACACACAACACGCAGATGTACCGATTTATTCCCCGATAGCTCAGTCGGTAGAGCGCCGGACTGTTAATCCGTAGGTCCCTGGTTCGAGCCCAGGTCGGGGAGCCAAACAGCGAAAGGCCCGTCATTCGACGGGCCTTTTGTTTTTCCGGCCGCCGTTCCCTCTTCCCGCTTTTCGTGGTCCGGTCATGCGCATGCTAGAGTTTCTGTCCCGCATTCGCATCCGGTTCCGTCGATGAAGCATCGCCTCTTCCGTTTCGCCCCCGTCGCCCTCCTGTTCTCCGCCGTCGCCGCCGCACCGTTCGCGCACGCGGAGGAAGTCGGCAGCGTCAATACCCATTTCCGCGTCACGGGCTCCGATCGCGTGGTCGTCGAGGCCTATGACGATCCGGTCGTGAGTGGCGTGACCTGCTACGTGTCGCGCGCCCGCACCGGCGGGATCAAGGGCACGCTCGGCGTCGCCGAGGATCCGAGCGAAGCGTCGATCGCGTGCCGGCAGGTCGGCCCGATCAGCTTCAAGGAACCGCTCAAGCAGCAGACCGACGTGTTCAGCGAACGCATGTCGTTCATCTTCAAGACGCTGCACGTCGTGCGCGTGATCGACAAGAAGCGCAACACGATCGTCTACCTGACCTACAGCGACCGTATCGTCAGCGGCAGCCCGAAGAACGCCGTGACCGCGGTGCCGATGCCCGCCGGCACGACGATTCCGGTCAAGTAAGCCCGCTCCCGCGCCCGATCATGTCCGCCGCCCGCCTCCCCGATTCCGCACGCTACTGGCGCACGCCGCTCGTGCCGGACGCGGATCTGCTCACGGCCACCTATCGCGATCACGCGTTCGCGCCCCACTGGCACGACGCGTACACGATCCCCGTGATTCTCGAAGGCGCGGAACGCTTCACCTATCGCGGCACCGGCTACGTCGCCGAAACGGGCACCGTGCCCGTGATCAATCCCGGTGAAGTGCACACGGGCTCGCGTGCCGCCGACGAAGGCTGGTGCTATCGCGTCAGCTACATGCCGGTCGAATTCATCCACGAACTCGCGAGTACGATCGCGGGCCGCCCGCAGGATGCACCGTGGTTTGCCCCCGACGTGATCCGCGACGCCGATCTCGCGGCCCGGCTCACGCTCGCGCACCGGATGCTGGAAGCCGGCAGCGAGCGCGCGCTGTCGTCGCAGGCCGATGCGGCCGGACAGCCGGCCGGCGATCCGGCCACCGGCGCGCCGCGCATCTACGATCCGCTCGCCGCCGAAACCGCGATGCTCGACGCGCTGTCGACGCTGATCGTGCGCCACGCCGACGTACGGCCGCGACCCGCGCCGCTCGCGGCCGACGAGCCACGCGTCGACGCGATGCGCGAGCGGCTCGCCGCCGACCTGATGTCCACGGTGACGCTCGACGAGGTCGCGCAGGCGGCCGGCCTGTCGCCGTTTCACGCGGCGCGCCTGTTCACGCGTACGACCGGCATGCCGCCGCATGCGTGGCGCAACCAGTTGCGGCTGCAGCGTGCGCTGGCGCCGCTGCGCGCGGGCGTGCCGGTCGCCGATGTCGCGGCGGCCAGCGGCTTCGTCGACCAGAGCCACTTCACGCGGCATTTCAAACGGATGTTCGGCGTGCCGCCCGGGCGCTGGCAGGCAAGCTGACGCGCGGCTTCCCGCCGTCGTCGGCCGCACGGCCGCCCGCGCCGGCCGGCACGCGGGCGCCGGCCCCGTTCCGGCGGGCGCAAGAACATACAAGCCGGCCCGCCACCGGCCCGCTATCCTCCCGCTCATGGAGGAGCGCTTCTTGAACAAGACACCCGCATCGCCCCCGCGCCGCCCGCTCAACGAATGGCTCGACGGCGCGCGCGACACGATTCCGATGATGATCGGCGCCGCACCGTTCGGCGTGATTTTCGGCACGCTCGTCGGCGGCGGCCCGCTCGCCGCCTGGCACGGCGCGCTGATGTCGCTCGCCGTGTTCGCGGGCTCCGCGCAGTTCATCGCGCTCGGCCTGATCGCCGGTAGCGCGAGTTTCGTCGTCGTGCTCGCCACGACACTGATCGTGAACCTGCGCCACCTGCTGTACAGCGCGACCCTCGCGCCCTATGTCGCGCACCTGCCGCTGCGCTGGCGCGCGACGCTCGGCGCGTTGATGACCGACGAGGTGTTCGCGGTCGCGTACGGGCACTACCGGCACTACCCGCCCGGCACGATCGGCCCCCACTACTTTTTCGGCTCCGGGCTCGCGATGTACCTGAACTGGCAGGTCTGGACGCTCGCGGGCATCGGCTTCGGCACGGCATTCCCGGGCCTGCAGTCGCTCGGCCTCGATTTCGCGATGGCGGCGACCTTCATCGCGATCGTCGTCCCGCAGCTCGGCACGCTGCGCTATTTCGCGGCGGCCGCCACGGCCGGCACGCTCGCGTACTTCTGGCAGGGCTGGCCGTACAAGCTCGGGCTGCTCGGCGCGGTCGCCGTCGGCGTCGCGATCGGCGTCCTGCTCACGCTGCTGCACGATCGCACGCGCGCCGGCTCGCGCTCGGAGGCCGCATCGTGAGCTACGCGCTGTTGATCCTCGGCATGGCCGTCATCACGTATGCGATCCGCTCGACGTTGTTCCTGTTCGGCGAGCGGCTGACGTTCCCGCCGCTCGTGCGGACCGCGCTCGGCTTCGTGCCGGTCACCGTGCTGACCGCGATCATCGTGCCGATGACCGTTTCCCCGCACGGCGGCACGGCCGAGCTGACCTGGCGCAATCCGCAACTCGTCGGCGCGCTCGCCGCCGTGCTGGTATCGGCCACGACCCGCCGCCCGCTCGTGACGATCGCCGCCGGACTCGTGGTGTTCTTCCTGTGGCAAGGGGTCGTCCTCCCGCACTGGCTGCCCGCCTGAGCGCATGCTCGATCGCGCCCGCTCAAGTTTCCGCCCGGTGCGCCGATATAGGAGATGAAGACCCGCCACCGGCCTCGGCGCGCACCGGTCAGTCGACGCTGCGCCCGCCCCGGTGCGCCGTGCCGGCGCCGGCCTGCGCGGGCCGCCATCGAGACGATTCATGGGCCAGATCACCCTTTCCCTCAAGGACGACACGCTCGAGTCCCTGCGCAAGGACTACGATGCGTTCGTTCGCGTGTCGCTGAAACTCGACCCGCAATTCGCGACGCCGTCGTTCGAGGATTTCCTGCGCGCCAAGCTGCTCGACAACATGGTGCCGCTGACCGAGCACGCCGTGCAGCGGATGCTGCAGGGCGGCCAGTACGCATGGGCGAAGCGCACGCTCGACAAGGAATTCCCGGACGTCGTCGCGATCCTGATGCGGCAGGCCGGCGAATTCGGCTTCGGCTTCGCGTCGCGCTCCGAGTGGACGCCCGACGAACTCGCGAAGGCCTGCCGCGACTGGGCGAAGGCGATCGTCGCCGAAGCGCAGGGCGACGCGTCGCTGATCGATCCGCTCGCGTCGCAGATCAAGGGCGCGGCGCAGGACATCCAGACGCTCGAGGAATCGATGCAGACGCCGGCGTGGCGGCTCGCGGAATCGCTGCGGCAACGGATCTACGAAGCCAAGCTCGCGTGCGAGATGAGCGTCGGCAGCACCGCGCGCGACAAGCTCGGCGAACTGCGCGGGCTGCTGCGGCTCGGGCTCGCGCACGGCTCGTTCCAGAAGCAGGAAGCCCAGCAGATCATGGAATACCTGCGGCTGCTGAAGCCGGAGATCTTCGTCGAGGAACCGTACGACGTCTTCGCGCGGCTCGCCGCGTGGCTGCGCAGCGTGTTCACACCGGCCGCCGTGCGGCCGGCCCAGGGGCAGGGACAAGGGCAAGGCCCGCGCCGGCCGTGACGGCTCGCCCGTCCCGCTGAACCTTTTACCTCATGAAAAAGGCCCGGCTCGCGTCAAGCGAACCGGGCCGCCGGACGATCGCCGGTCGCGACGCACCGCCCGAAGGCGAGCGTCGCGACAAGCGCCGGGCATCGCTTACTGCGTGGCGCCCTGGGCCGATGCACCGCCCTGCGCGCCGACCGATGCGCCGCCCTCGGTCGCCTCATCGGCCTTCGCCTTGGCCGAACCGGCATGGCTCTTGGCCGACTTCGCCGCATGCTTCGTGTGCTTCTTGGTCGAATGGACGGCCGACGACGTCGTATCCTTCGCGCCATCGGCTGCCGCGCCGACCGCATCGGTCGCAGCACCCGTCGCATTGCCCGACGCGTTCGCGCCGGCCCCGCCCTGCGCGCCTGCACCGACACCGGCCGCCGGCGTCTGCGCCTGCACGCCGGCACCGGCTGCGCCTTGCGCCGTCGTGCCCGTCTGGGCGAATGCGGCCGAAGTGGCGAACGCCGTCAGCGCGGCACCGATCAGCATCGTACGAATCTTGGACATGGCAATTCTCCTCAAGAAGTTGTCCGCCCGGGCCGCCGTTGCGGTCCGTCGCGTCCCCACCGCAACACGCAGCAGGTACGACAGAAGACCGGCGGCCCGCGCGGCCGGTTCGCCAATCTCTCAGACTGTTACCCACCGTTTCATTTGCTGACGAATCGCTCACAGTCCTTTACATCCGCCGGCAGCCGGCCGCGCTCGCGTGCCGGCCCGCGGTGCCGTATGATGCGGGGCGTTTCCTCCCGCGCGTCGCGCACCTTCCTCGTCATGCCCAATCTGGATTTCACGCTGACCGGCGAATACGTCGAGCTGCACAACCTTCTCAAGATCACCGGCCTCGCGGACAGCGGCGGCACCGCGAAGCTGATCGTCGCGTCCGGCGCCGTGAAAGTCGACGGCGCGGTCGAGCTGCGCAAGACCTGCAAGATCCGCGCGGGCCAGGTCGTGCTGCTCGGCGACACGCGCATCGCGGTGCGCGAGGCCTAGCCCCGCCGCGTTCCCCCTGCCTGCGACATGGCCATCGATGCACGCGTTCGACACGGTACGAATAAAGCCGTAAGCTAACCGTCTCTCAAAATAAATACATATAGCGCGGGCCCGCACCCGCGCGAGCGCCCATTCCATGTCGCATTCCGGTTTCACGCGGACGGCCGCCGCGCCGCCGTCCCTGTCCAGTCATGCCGCCGATACCGCGCGCCTCGCCGCGCCGCTCGCGATCGCGCAACTTTCCCAGATGGCGATGAGCGTCACCGACACGGTGCTGCTCGGCTCGCTCGGCCCCGATTCGCTCGCGGCGGGCGGGCTCGGCGCGAACTTCTTCTTCGTGATCGTGACGATCCTGCAAGGGGTGCTGTCGTCGGTCAGCGTGAGCGTCGCGCATGCGCGCGGCGCGCAGGCCGAGGACCGCGTGCCGCACATCTACTGGACGGGCTTCGCGCTGTCCGTGCTGCTCGCGATTCCGGCGATCGTCGCGCTGTCGCTCGCCGAGCCGATCCTGCTGATGTTCCACGAGCCGCCGCTGCTCGCGCATCACGTCGGCGAATACACGGGCATCCTGCGCTACGCGGCGCTCGGCAGCCTGATCGGCGTCGGGCTGATGCGCGCGTTCCTGCCGGCGATCGGCGCCGCGCGGCGGCTCTTGTGGGTGTCGATCGGGGGCGTCGGCGTCAACGGCGTGCTGAACTACGGGCTGATCCACGGCGCATTCGGGTTGCCGCGCCTCGGTTTTCTCGGTTCGGCCGTCGCGACAACGATCACGATCTGGCTCACCGCGCTCGCGCTGATCTGGCTGCTGCACGGCCGGCAGCGCTTCCGCCATTTCGTGACCGCGGCGCGCCCGAAGCTGCCCGTGATGGGCGAGCTGATCGGCATCGGCTGGCCGGTCGCGATCACGTACGGGGTCGAATCGACGCTGTTCCTCGCCACCGGCCTCACGGTCGGCGTGCTGGGCGCGACGTCGCTCGCCGCGCACCAGATCGCGCTGAACGTCGCGTCGGTATCGTTCATGGTGCCGCTCGCGATCGGCCAGGCGGCCAACGTGCGCGTCGGCTACTGGGTCGGCGCGGGCTCGCCCGTCGCCGCGCGGCACGCGGGTTTCGTCGCGCTCGCGCTCGGCGTCGGCTTCATGTCGCTGTCGGGCCTCGTGATGATCGTCGCGCCGCACACGATCGTCGGCCTGTACCTGCACCTCGACGACCCGGCCAACGCGGCCACGGTGTCGCTCGCCGCGTCACTGCTCGGCATCGCCGCGGTGTTCCAGATCGTCGACGGGATGCAGACCGTGGCGTCAGGTGCGCTGCGCGGCCTGAAGGACACGCGCATCCCGATGCTCGCCGCGACCTTCGGCTACTGGGGCATCGGCTTCCCGACCGGCTACTGGTTCGCGTTCCACGCGGGCCTGGGCGCGCGCGGCCTGTGGTGGGGGCTCGCGGCCGGGCTCGCGAGCGTCGCCGCGCTGATGGCCTGGCGCTTTCACCGCAAGACCCTCTCGCTCATCGCGACGGCGCGCTAGGGCCGGTTCCCGCTCGTCGCGGGCTTGCGCCGGCCCCAGGCGCGACACGACGCAAAATCGCGGCCGGCGCTATGCTTGTCGGTTGAACACCTCGAGACGCCGCGCCAGCGGCGCGACTGCCTCACGATACGTCTGATTACGCCTGACGCCGCGCGACGACGCGCGGCCTTTCCCCTTTCCAGGAGGAGTGCATCATGAATGAAGCAGTTCGGATGGAACGCGACACGTTCGGCGAGATCGCCGTGCCGGCCGATCGGCTCTGGGGCGCGCAGACCGAGCGCTCGCTGCAGAATTTCCGGATCTCGACGGAGAAGCAGTCGCCCGAGCTGATCCACGCGCTCGCGATCGTCAAGCGCGCCGCGGCGGCCGTCAACCAGTCGCTCGGCGTGCTCGCCGACGACAAGGCGCACGCGATCATCGCAGCCGCCGACGAGATCATCGCCGGCAAGCATCCGCGCGAATTCCCGCTCGCAGTGTGGCAGACGGGCTCCGGCACGCAGACCAACATGAACCTCAACGAGGTGATCGCGAACCGCGCGAGCGAACTGATGGGCGGCGAGCGCGGCGAAGCGCGCAAGGTGCATCCGAACGACGACGTGAACCGCGGCCAGTCGTCGAACGACGTGTTCCCGACCGCGATGCACGTGGCGGCCGCGTATGCGATCGTCAATCACCTGCTGCCGGCGCTGCGCACGCTGCGCGCGACGCTCGACGCGAAGTCGAAGGCGTTCGCCGACATCGTGAAGATCGGCCGCACGCACCTGCAGGACGCCACGCCGCTCACGCTCGGCCAGGAATTCTCCGGCTATGTCGCGCAGCTCGACCAGGGCATCCGTCACGTCGAATCGGCGCTGCCGCATCTGTACGAGCTCGCGCTCGGCGGCACCGCGGTCGGCACGGGGCTGAACGCGCACCCGGAATTCGCGGTGCGCGTGGCCGACGAGATCGGCCGGCTCACGAAGCTGCCGTTCGTGACGGCGCCGAGCAAGTTCGAGGTGATGGCGGCCGCCGATGCGCTGGTCTTCGCGCACGGCGCGCTGAAGACGGTCGCGGCCAGCCTGATGAAGATCGCGAACGACGTGCGCTGGCTCGCGAGCGGGCCGCGCTGCGGGCTCGGCGAGCTGTCGATTCCGGAAAACGAGCCGGGCAGCTCGATCATGCCGGGCAAGGTGAACCCGACGCAGTCGGAAGCGGTGACGATGCTGTGCTGCCAGGTGTTCGGCAACGATGTCGCGGTCAACGTCGGCGGCGCGAGCGGCAATTTCGAGCTGAACGTGTTCCGGCCGATGATCGCGCACAACGTGCTGCAATCGGTGCGCCTGCTCGCCGACGGCGCGCAGAGCTTCAACGATCACTGCGCGGTGGGCATCGAGCCGAACCGCTCGCGGATCGACCTGTTGCTGAACGAATCGCTGATGCTCGTGACGGCGCTCAATCCGCACATCGGCTACGACAAGTCCGCGCAGATCGCGAAGAAGGCGCACAAGGAAGGCACGACGCTGAAGGCGGCCGCGCTCGCGCTCGGCTACCTGACCGAGGCGGAATTCGATGCCTGGGTGCGCCCCGAGCAGATGATCGGGACGCGGTAACGGCAGGACGGCGGGCGCGGCGCGACGAGCGCGGCGCCCACGGCACTCAGACGGTGCCCTTCGCGACTTCTTCCGGCTTCATCTCGACGATCTTGTCGAGCGCGGCCCGCACGTCGGCCGCATATTTCGCGAGCACGCGCTGCTCGTCGGTTTCGGGCACGAACGGCGGCACCGGCACCGGGTTGCCGTTCTCGTCGACCGCGACGAACACGACGAGGCAATCGGTCGTCTGGCGCAGCACACCGCCCTTCGGATCGCCGGCGTGCACCGACACGTGGATGTGCATGCTGGTACGCCCCGTCGCGACGACGCGCGCCTTCAGCTCGACCAGATTGCCGACCAGGATCGGACGCTGGAAACGGATGTTGCCGACGCTGACCGTCACGCAATAGCGGCTCGACCAGACCGCCGCGCACGCATACGCGACCTCGTCGATCCACTTCATCAGCGCGCCGCCATGCACCTTGCCGCCGAAGTTCACGGACGAAGGCTCGGCGAGGAAGCGGAATACGGTTTCGGTGCGGTCGAGGGCGGCCGGCACGGGGGACGGTTGGGACATTGTTCTGGCTCCGGGCGACAGGGGCGCTGTGATCGGGCCATTATACGTTGCACTGCGGCAACGCGTCGCGGCAAGCCCCGCGTGGCGGGGCTGCGGCGGTCATGCCGACGCGCGCGGGGAGCGGCGCCGGTCAGCGGCGCACCGTGATGCCCTGGTCGATCGTCCCGTACATCTCGATACTGCCGCCGCGCTCGCCGGTCGCGCCCGCGCCGCCCTGCGCACACGCCGCGCATACGAGCGCGGCGGTCAACACACAGAAAATCGTCTTCATCGTTGCATCGCGTCACATGCGGCGGCCCGCTGCCGCCGCGTCCGGCCATTCTACGCGTGCCCTGCAACCGGCCGCAGCCCGTCCCCGCAGGGGCGTCGCGGCCGCATCCGACATTTCATCCGGAAGCGAAACATCGAATGCGCGCACCGACTACACTGCCTTCATCCCGCTCGACGAGGCACGACGATGACCGATCAAGACGACCACCATTTTCCGGGCCTGAGCCGCATCGGCGCACTGATCGCCGATCCCGGCCGCGCCGCGATGCTGTGGGTGCTGATGGACGGCAGCGCGCGGCCGGCCGGCGAACTGACGATGATCGCGGGGCTGTCGCCGTCCGCGGCCAGCGCGCACCTCGCCCGCCTGACCGAGGGCGGCCTGCTGGCGCTCGACGTGCGCGGCCGGCATCGCTACTACCGCATCGCGTCGGCCGACATCGCGGCCTCGCTCGAAGCGCTGGCGAACGTCGCCCGCGCGGCCGCGCCGCACCGTCCGGTTCCGCCGCCGTCGCGCGCGGTCCCGGCCGAACTGCGCTACGCCCGCACCTGCTACGACCACATGGCAGGCGAGCTCGCGGTGCGCATCTTCGACGGCCTCACCGCGCGCGGCTGGCTGCTCGCGAACGGCGACGCGATCGAGACCACCGAGCTCGGCACGCAGGCGCTCGGACGATGGGGCATCGACGTCGCGCAACAGCGCGCGCGCCGACGCCGCTTCGCGTGCGGTTGCCTCGACTGGAGCGAGCGGCGCTCGCATCTCGGCGGCGCGCTCGGCGCGGCGCTGCTCGAAAGCTTCTGCGCACACGGCTGGATCGAGCGCGCTGCCCGGCCGCGCGTGCTGCGCGTCACGGCGCCCGGCCGGCAGGTTTTCGATGCGTGGCTTACGTCCGCTTGACGCCGGCATTGCAGCCGCACGACAACGGCGCGCGATGGACAGGTTTTGTTACATCGCATGCCATTCGACTTACAAAACACCGTGCCTTGAAACAGGCCAAGCGGATATTGTGAACTCGACGGCACGAATCGACGCGCCGCGATCACGACAATGACGCTCACCATGGCCACCCTGTTCACGCTCAAGCGCACCGCCCGCTACACGCTGCTTGCGTTCGTCGCGCTTGCGGCGCTGCCGCCCGCCTTCGCGCAATCGGCCGATGCGCCGCCGAATATGGCCGCGGCACGGCAACCGGGCGGCGATCCGCCCGGCCGCGTCGCGCGGCTCAATTACCTGTCGGGCGCCGTGACGACCGAACCGGCCGGCACCGATGCGTGGTCGTATGCGGCGGTGAACCGGCCGCTGACGACCGGCGACCAGCTCTGGAACGATGCCGGCGCGCGCTCGGAACTGCACATCGGCTCGACCGCGGTGCGGCTCGGCGAATCGACGAGCCTGTCGGTGCTGAATCTCGACGACACGACGACGCAGTTGAAAGTGGGCCTCGGCACCGTGTCGACGCACGTGCGCGATTTGCCGGCCGGCGGATCATATGAAATCGACACGCCGAACCTCGCGCTCGGCATCACGGGCCCCGGCGACTATCGCGTCGATGTCGCGCCGAACGGCGCGAGCACGACGGTGACGGTGCGCAGCGGCAGCGCGACGGTCTACGGCAGCAACGGGCAGTACCCGCTGTCGCCCGGGCAGCAGGTCGTGTTCACCGGCACCGACCTGCAGGTCGCGCAACAATCGGCCGCACCGGGCCCCGATGCGCTCGACCAGTGGGCGGCCAGCCGCGACGCGGCCGAAGCGCGCTCGGTGTCGGCCCGCTACGTGTCCCGCGACATCCCCGGCTACCAGGATCTCGATGCGAACGGCACGTGGCGCGAAACGCCGAACTACGGCGCGGTCTGGGTGCCGAACGACACGCCGGCCGACTGGGCGCCGTATCACGACGGCCACTGGATCTGGCAGGCGCCGTGGGGCTGGACCTGGGTCGACGACGCGCCGTGGGGCTTCGCGCCGTATCACTACGGCCGCTGGGCGTACGTGGACGACAGCTGGGCCTGGGTGCCCGGCCCGATGGTCGTCAGCCAGCCGCCCGTCTATGCGCCGGCGCTCGTCGCCTTCGTGGGCGGCGGCGGTGGCGGCGGTTCCGACTGGAATGTGGCGCTGACGGTCGGCGGCGTCGCCGCGGCCGGCTGCGCATGGTTCGCGCTCGGCCCGGGCGAGCCGTGGCATCCGGGCTGGGGCGGCTGGAGTCCGCACTACTACGAGCGCGTCAACCGCAACATCGTGGTGAACAACGTCAACGTGAACAAGACCGTGAACGTGACGAACATCACCAATATCACCAACATCAACAAGACGTACGTGAACTTCCGCGCGCCGCACGCGATCACGGCCGTACCGGCCTCCGCGTTCGTGCACGGCCAGCCGGTCGCGCACTTCTCGCAGCACGTCGATCCGCAGCAATGGCGCAACGCGCATGTCACGCCGGGCACGCCCGGCATCGCGCCCGTGCGCCAGAGCTTCACCGGCGGGTTGCGCAATGCCAGCTACCGTCCGCCGGCGGCGATCGCGCAGCACCCGTACGTCGCGACCCGCAATCCGGCCGTGCCGGCCGCATATCGCGACCAGGCCGCCGCCCACCTCGCGCAGCAAGGCGGGCGCGTACCGGGCGCCGGCGCACCGGTCGTGAAGACCAACGTGCCGGCCGACTATACGGCTCGTCCGGTCCGCGTGCCGGGCAAGCCGGGCGGCGGCGCCTGGGCGATGCACAACGTGCAGCTCGTGAATCCGCACGGCCCCGTCGTGGAGCCGACCCGCGCGCCGCGCGAAGGCCAGCCGGCCGGCGTGCAGGCCGGACGGCCGGAGGCGCCGACGCTGGGCATGCCGAATGTCGCACGGCCTGCAAACGGCGAAATCCCGAACGCATCGCGTTTCGCCAATGGCGGCACGCCGCAGGCGTCCGGCAACCCGATCCCGCATCAGGGATTCGCGACCGGCAACGGCGTCCCGCATCCGCCGGAAGCGAACAACGCTCGGTCGGGCATCGGTCAGGCGCGGGCAGCCGACGCGCCGTCATCGCCCACGTGGAGGCAGCCGCACACGCCGATGGAACGTCAGCGCCCTGCTCCGCCCACTGCGCTGCACGCGGCCGGCCAGAACGCGCTGCCGCCCGTGCGCAGCGCCGCGGTGCCGCACCCGGACGGCGTGCCGGCCCCGCAGGGCATCCAGCCCGGCGGCCGCAACGAAGCGCCGCGCGCGCTGCCGCAACCGCAGCCCGACCATACCGCGCAGATTCCGCAGCCGCGTCCGCGCCCCGATTTCCCGACGCCGGCCCGGCATGCGCAGCCGCAACCGGAACGGGCCGCCCCCGCGCCGCAGCCGCGCCCGGACTTCGCTCAACCGGCGCCCCATCGCGAAGTCGCGCCGCCGCGCGTGAACGAGTACCGTCCGCCGGCGCCCGCCGTGCACGACGTGCCGCGTCCGCAGCCGCAGGCGCCGCGGATGGAGCCGCAGGCGCCCCGCATGGAGCCGCGCCCGGCAATGCCCGCTCCGCGGATGGAACCGCGGCCGCAGCCGGCGCCGCACGTCGAGGCGCCGCGCCCGAGCAACCCGCCGCCGCAAGGCGGCCACGAGGAGCGGCATCGCCAGTAAGTGCAGCAAACCTGAAACAAAAAGGCTCGACCGGTATCAGCCGGTCGAGCCTTTTTGCAGGGTGCGGAGCGATGGACCCGCGCGGCCCCGGCCGCGCGATCAGACCGCCATCGGCGCGGTCAGCGGCTCATGGTGCCGATAGCCGACGAGCGAGAAATCGGACGGCTCGACCTGCTCCAGCCATTCCGGCGCATAGACGCCCGTCTTCGCGTAGTCGGGCACGCGCTCGGCAATTTCCAGCCGCGGGCTTTCGTACGGCTCGCGGGTGAGTTGCTGCTGCAGCATGTCGAGCTGGTTCTCGTAGATGTGGGCGTCGCCGATGAAATACGTGAACCAGCGCGGCGTGTAGCCCGTCAGCCGGCCGACGAGCGACAGCAGCGCGGCCCCTTCCGTCAGGTTGAACGGCGTGCCGAGGCCGACGTCGTTGCTGCGGATGTACAGGCACAGCGAGATCTCTCGCTTCGTCGCGTTCGGCAGGAACTGGTACAGCAGATGGCACGCGGGCAGCGCGATCTGGTCGAGCACGGCCGGATTCCATGCGTGAAACAGGATGCGGCGATCGGACGGGTTCTCCATGATCGTGTCCAGGCACTGGCGCAACTGATCGATCGCCTTGTACAGCAGCACCTTCGGCGCGCCGTCTTCGTCGAAACGCGTGACGATCCGGAAGCCGCGGCGGGTCGCATCGGCGATCTGCGCGTCCGCGCCGGCATCCAGCACCTTGTAGCCCGGCCACTGGCGCCATTGCACGCCGTAGACGTCGCCGAGATCGTCCACGCCCTGGCGATACGGGTTCGCGAGCCACTGTGCGTTCTCGTTCGCGTTCGCATCCCACACCTTGCAGCCGAGCGCACGGAAATCGGCCGCGCTGCGCGACGCGCGCAGGAAACCAACCAGTTCGCCGATCGCGGACTTGAACGCGAGCTTCTTGGTCGTCACGGCCGGGAAGCCTTGCTGCAGGTCGAAGCGCAGCATCGCGCCCGGCATGCTGATGGTGCGGATTCCCGTCCGGTTCTCCTGCCAGCTGCCGGTATCGAGAATGGTACGAACGAGATCGAGATACTGTTTCATGCGGGTTCCTTCGGCCGCGAGGGCGGCCGTACCCGCCAATTTTAACAAGCGTGACGCGGAAGCTCCGGCAACGGCGCCGAAAACCCTCCGAGCGTGTCGCCGCGATCGCGCATCCCGTGTGCGCACATCAGCCGGTAGAGCGTGACGCGCGATACGCCGAGTTCGCGCGCGGCATCCGCGAAACGGCCGCGATGGCGCAGCAGCGCCTGCTCGATCGCCTGCCGTTCGGCCGCCTCGCGCGCCTCCAGCAGCGACACCGGCGCAAGCGCCGCATAGTCGTTCAGTTCGAGATCGGCCGACGTGATCATCCGGCCTTCCGACATCACGATCGCGCGGCGCACGCGGTTGATCAGCTCGCGCACGTTGCCCGGCCACGAATAGCCGTACAGCGACGCGACCGCATCCGGGGAAAAGCCGCGCAGACGGCGATGCGCATCGCCCTTGAAGCGCTCGAGCATGTGGCGCGCGAGCACCTCGATGTCCTTGCCGCGCGCGCGCAGCGGCGGCTCCTCGATCTTCAGCACGCACAACCGATGAAACAGGTCCTCGCGGAAGCGCCCTTCGCGCAGCGCCGCTTCCATGTCCACGTGCGTCGCGCAGATCACGCGCACATCGACCGGCACCGACACGTGCGCGCCGAGCCGCTCGATCTTGCCTTCCTGCAGGAAGCGCAACAGGCTCGCCTGGCTTTCGAGCGGCAGATCGCCAATCTCGTCGAGAAACAGCGTGCCGCCGTTGGCGGCCTCGACGCGACCGATCTTGCGCTGGTTCGCACCGGTGAACGCGCCGCGTTCATAGCCGAACAGTTCGGCCTGCAGCAGCGTCGACGGTATCGCGCCGCAATTGATCGCAATGAACGGCGCCTGCGCACGCGACGAGCGCTCGTGAATCGCGACCGCCGTCAGCTCCTTGCCCGTACCCGATTCGCCGGAGATGAATACCGGTGCGTCGGTCGCCGCGACGCGGCGGATCGTCCTGAAGAGCCCGAGCATCGCATCGCAGGTGCCGACCATCTCGCCTTCGCTGCGTCCGGCGCCGACGGGCGGCGCAACGGGATCGGTCAGGGCGACCATGCCGTGCGCATGACCGACCGTCTCGACGATCCGCGCCGTTTCGTACGGCATCGTCACGTAGTCGAAGCAATAGTCGCGAATGAGGTGGCGCAGCGTCGCGTCCTGCAACTGGCCGCGCCGCGTCGCCGCGATCCAGCCGATGTGCTGGATGCTCAGGCAGGATTCGAGTTCACGCAGATCCGACGGCTTGAAGCCCGGCGAGAAATCGAGCAGGCCGGCGGTTGCGACGCCATGCTGCACGACGCGCCGCACATCGCGCACGGTCTCGGCCAGATCGACGCGCCAGCCGCATTCGTCGAAATGGCCGCGCAACGCGTCGTTCGGTTCGCGCGAATAGTAGATCACGTGCCGCTGATCGGCTCCCATATGCTCACCCCGTTCATCAACCGTCTAACGATTGCCGCACACGTCAAGGTCACGTGCAAAAGGATCGAATCGGGTCAGCCCAAGGTGGCTCGATTCGCCATGCCGATGCGCGGCAACGACACAGCCTCGCATGATGGCGCTTATCTCGCGTCCAGTTATTTTTGATCAAGACTGCTTGGTTATAGGCACCGAATACGACAAAGCCGTTTCAGTGCCGATGGCGATGCGGCCGAATCGCTCAGGAGGTCGATGCAGATCAATCATCTGCACATAGCCCATGCGCAGGGAAGGGTTTCGTCATCAACACACGCGCCGATTTTCATCCTTGAAGCGTATCGATTGAATCAGCAGTATTCCCGAGCCCCCTCGTTTCAGGCCTGAAACATTTTCAGGCGTTTTTGGCCACAATTCGCAACGCTTGAGCAGGAATCGCAATGGCGGCAATGGTCCCGGTACCGTGGCATGTATTTCGCTGAATACGGGAACGACCGGAGACAGTCGCCATGCGAAAACATCTTTTACTTTCTTTCGTGCCGATGACGCTCGTGCTCTCGGCAGCCGGCCCGCCCGCACCGGCATGCGCGGACGAAGGCATGCGGCCGGATCGCGCCATGCTGGTTGCCGAGCCTGTGCCGAGCATGCAGCTCGGCGACGGCTTCAGTATCGTGACCGTGTCGGCGCCGCAACCGCTGCCGGCCGCCCAGGCCTCCGTGACGCTTTGGGACGAGATCCCGCCGCCGCCCCAGTTGCCGATGCCGCTGCCGGCGCCGCAACCGTCGGACATGCGGCACGCGATGGGCGGCAACGCGCGAGGCAGTACGCATCCTTGATGCTCGCGTCGCTTCGATTCGATCAGGATTCCGTATTGAACTGACGATCCGGTCGAACGCGCTGCCCTCGATCGGAACCGGTATCGCCGATCTCGCGGCACAAAACGTTTTTTGTGCTCCGTCCCCCGGCGGGCACTCTTTTTATTCGGACGGTCGCCGCGACGCGGAGCATCACGCGTCGCGGCGCACGGCACGGGAAACGCCGACGTCCCTACCGGCGTGCGGAATCCGGAGCGTGCCGCCGTTCCGGTAAAATCGGCCCATTCCGTTTTCCCTCTTCCCCGACCTTCATGACGACGTTGACCCTGATCGTCGCGCGTGCCCGCAACGGCATCATCGGCCGCGACAACCAGTTGCCCTGGAAACTTCCCGAGGACCTCGCGTTCTTCAAGCGCACGACGATGGGTGCGCCGATCGTGATGGGCCGCAAGACCCACGAGTCAATCGGGCGGCCGCTGCCGGGCCGCCGCAATATCGTCGTCACGCGCGACGCGACGCGCCGTTTCGAAGGCTGCGACACGGTCACGTCGCTGGCCGATGCGCTGGCGCTCGCCGCGCGCGACGGCGCACCCGAGGCATTCCTGATCGGCGGCGCGCAACTCTATGCGGAAGGTCTCACGCTCGCCGACAAGCTGGTCGTCACCGAGATCGATGCGGACTTCGACGGCGACGCATCGTTCCCGGCGCCCGACGCCGCGCACTGGCAGGAAATCTCGCGCGACGCACATCAGGCAGCCGCGCCGAACACGTTCGGCTATGCGTTCGTCGTCTACGCACGCAAGCGCGGCTGACGCCTGCTTCCGCACGATGAAAAAAGCCCGACCGGTTTGCGCCGGTCGGGCTTTTTCGTTTCCAGGCGGCCGGTGCCGCGTGCGGCTTACTGCCCCGCGATCGTCATCTGCTCGATCAGCACCGAGCCGGTTTCCTTCGTCCCGCGCACGATCGAATCCGCACCGATCGCGACGATATGGCGGAACATCTCCTGCAGCGTGCTGGCGACGGTGATTTCCTCGACCGGATACTGGATCACGCCGTTCTCCACCCAGAAGCCCGCCGCGCCGCGCGAATAGTCGCCCGTCACGTAGTTCACGCCCTGCCCCATCAGTTCGGTCAGCAGCAGGCCCGTGCCGAGTTTCTTCAGCATCGCGTCGAAGTCGTCGCCCGCCTGCGTGTTCGAGCTGCGCAGCGCGAGGTTGTGCGAGCCGCCCGCGTTGCCGGTGGTTTGCGTGCCGAGCTTGCGTGCCGAATAGGTCGACAGGAAATAGCCTTCGACGACGCCGTCCTTCACGACGCTGCGCGCACGCGTGCGCACGCCTTCCTCGTCGAACGGTGCGCTGCCCATCGCGCGCGGCACGTGCGGATCCTCGACGACCTGGACGTGCGGCGCGAACACCGGCTTGCCGAGGCTGTCGACGAGGAACGACGTCTTGCGATACAGCGCGCCGCCGCTCACTGCCTGCACGAAGGCGCCGAGCAGGCCGGCCGCGAGCGGCGCCTCGAACAGCACGGGCACCTTGCGCGTGTCGAGACGGCGCGCGCCCATCCGCGCGAGCGCGCGTTCGGCCGCGTAACGGCCCACCGCTTCGGGCGCGGCGAGATCGATCGCGCTGCGCTTCGACGAATACCAGTCGTCGCGCTGCATGTGGCGGCCGCTGCCCGCGATCGGCGCGCACGCGATGTAGTGGCGCGAGTACGGATAGCCGGCGAGGAAGCCGCGCGACGTCGCGAGCACGAATTGCGAATGCTGCGCCGACACGCTCGCGCCTTCCGAATTGCGGATCTGCGGGCTGACCGCGAACGCGGCGTCTTCCGCGCGGCGAGCGAGCTCGACGGCTTCGTCGGCGCTCAGCGCCCACGGGTGGTACAGATCGAGGTCGCGCGGGTCGGTTTCGAGCAGCTCGGTTTCGGCGAGACCGGCCGCTTCGTCCTCGGCCGTGAAGCGCGCGATGTTGTACGCGGCAGCGACGGTGTCCTTGATCGCGGCCGGCGAGAAGTCCGACGTGCTCGCGTTGCCGCGCTTCTTGCCGATGAACACGGTCACGCCGACCATCTTGTCGCGGTTGTGCTCGATCGTTTCGACTTCGCCGCGGCGCACCGACACCGACAGGCCGTCGCCCTCGGAGATTTCGGTCGCGGCGTCCGTCGCGCCGAGCGCCTTCGCATGGCGAAGGATGTCCGATGCGATTTCCTTGAGCTGGTCCTGCGTGTGCGGGAAATAGCGCGCTTGTACGTCGAGATTGGCTGCCATCGTCTTGGTATCCGGTGGCGGGCGGGCGCCCGCATGGTCAAAATGTTGCGTATCCCGCGATCATAGCAAGGTCCGGGGCCGGACACAGACAAGCTTGGGGTGTCCGCGCCGCGATACAATGCGGCCCATGACACGCAAAACCCGAATCCAGCCGATCGAACATGCCGTCGATGACGACGACAATGGCTACGATCGCCCCAGCAAATCCCAGTTGAAGCGCGAAATGCACGCGCTGCAGGAACTCGGCCAGGCGCTCGTCGACCTGCCGAAGGACGCGCTCAAGCGCATGCCGATGCCCGAAGATCTCGCCGACGCCGTGCGCGAGGCGCGCCGGATCACCGATCACGAGGGCAAGCGCCGCCAGCTCCAGTACGTCGGCCGCGTGATGCGCTCGCTGACCGACGACGAAACGGCCGCGCTGCGTACCGCGCTCGACGCGCAACGCGGCGTGAACAAGGCCGCGACAGCCCGCCTGCACTGGATCGAGCGCACGCGCGAGCAGCTGCTCGCGAGCGACGACGCACTGACCGAATTCCTGCGCCAGCACCCCGACGCCGACATCCAGGAAGGCCGCACGCTGATCCGCAACGCGCGCAAGGAAGCGCAGCAAGGCAAGCCGCCGCGCTATTTCCGCGAGCTGTTCCAGTGGATCAAGGCCGCGGGCGGCGCATCCGACAGCGACGACGAAGCGGCCGACGACGCCGGAGACGACCATGACGACGAAGCATAACCACCCGGACGAACTCGTGGTCGGCCTCGTGTCGATCAGCGACCGCGCGAGTACGGGCGTCTACGAAGACAAGGGCATTCCGGCGCTGCAGGAATGGCTCGCCGGCGCGCTGGTTTCGCCGTGGCGCGCCGAAACGCGCCTGATCCAGGACGATGCGCCGACGATCTCGGCCACGCTGACCGAGCTCGTCGACGTCGCCGGCTGCGACCTCGTGCTGACGACGGGCGGCACCGGCCCCGCGCGCCGCGACGTGACGCCGGAAGCCACGCTGGCCGTGGCGACGAAGGAAATGCCGGGATTCGGCGAGCAGATGCGGCAGATCAGCCTGAATTTCGTGCCGACCGCGATCCTGTCGCGGCAGGTCGCGGTGATCCGAGAAACGGCCGACCATGCGGCGCTGATCATCAACCTGCCCGGCCAGCCCAAGTCGATCCGGGAAACGCTGGAAGGGCTGCGCGACGCCGACGGCAAGCCGACCGTGCCCGGCATCTTCGCCGCGGTGCCCTACTGCATCGACCTGATCGGCGGCCCGTATGTCGAGACCGACGCCGCGGTGGTCGCGGCGTTCCGGCCGAAAAGCGCGCGGCGCTGAGCGTTTGCCGGGCGCTGCGCGCGTGCCGGCCCGCTCACGCGGCCGGCGCGGATTCCCCTGCCGACACCGACGCGGCCGGAATCAGGAAATGCTCGCGGTAATACTTCAGCTCGTCGATCGATTCGTGGATGTCCGCGAGCGCAGTGTGCATCGCCCGCTTCTGGAAACCCTTGTAGATGGCCGGCTGCCAGCGGCGGCACAGCTCCTTGAGCGTGCTGACGTCGAGGTTGCGGTAGTGGAAGAATCGCTCGAATTCCGGCATCCAGCGCGCCATGAAGCGGCGGTCCTGGCAAATCGAGTTGCCGCACATCGGCGACTTGCCGGGCGACACGTACTGCGCGAGGAACGCCTGCAGTTGCGCGGCGGCGTCCGCCTCGGTCACGGTCGATGCGCGCACGCGGTCGATCAGGCCGGAACGGCCGTGCGTCGACTTGTTCCAGTCGTCCATCTTCGCGAGCGTCTCGTCGCTCTGGTGGATCGCGAACACCGGGCCCTCGACGGCAATGTCGAGCGTGGAGTTGGTCACGACGACCGCGATCTCGATGATGCGGTCGTTATCCGGGTCGAGGCCCGTCATCTCCATGTCGAGCCAGACGAGGTTCAACTCGTTGCGCACGAGCGCGGGCTGGCTGGCGGAAGCGGCGGTATCGGTCATGATTCATCCTGGAAAATGGCGGACCGGGCGCGCCGATGCAGCGCCGCCCGGGCGGCCGGCATCGCATCAGCGGGGCCGGTCCGCAAGAACATATAATTCTCGCATAGAACCCTTTGGCGCCTTCGATGTCACCCTTTTCGTTCACCCTGCTGTTCGCGCTCGCCGTACTCGCGATGGTCGTCACCAAACTGTGGCTCGCATCGCGGCAGATCCGCTTCGTCGCCGCGCACCGTAACGGCGTACCCGCGCAGTTCAGCGCCACCATCCCGCTGACCGCCCACCAGCGCGCGGCCGACTACACGGTCGAGCGCACCCGGCTGACGATGCTCGAGATCGTCGTCAGCGCGGCCGTGCTGGTCGGCCTCACGCTGCTCGGCGGCGTCGGCGCGCTCGACACGCTGCTGACCGGCTGGCTCGGCCGCGGCTACGGGCAGCAGGTCGCGCTGGTCGCCGCGGTGCTCGTGATCACGGGCGTGATCGACGTGCCGTTCGAGTATTACCGCCAGTTCGGGATCGAGCAGCGCTTCGGCTTCAACCGGATGACGAAGCAGCTGTTCTTCACCGACATGCTGAAGAATTCGCTGCTCGGCGCCGCGCTCGGCCTGCCGCTGCTGTTCGTCGTGCTGTGGCTGATGAACCAGGCCGGCAGCCTGTGGTGGCTGTGGACCTGGATCGTGTGGGTCGCGTTCCAGATGCTCGTGCTGCTGATCTACCCGACCTTCATCGCGCCGCTCTTCAACAAGTTCGAGCCGCTGAAGGACGACGCGCTGCGCGCGCGCATCGAGTCGCTGATGAAGCGCTGCGGCTTCGCGGCCAAGGGGCTGTTCGTGATGGACGGCAGCCGCCGCTCCGCGCACGGCAACGCGTACTTCACGGGCTTCGGCGCATCGAAACGGATCGTGTTCTTCGACACGCTGCTCGCGCGCCTGTCCGGCCAGGAGATCGAGGCCGTGCTCGCGCACGAACTCGGCCACTTCAAGCGCCGCCACGTGATGAAGCGCATGCTCGTGTCGTTCGTGCTGAGCCTCGTGCTGCTCGCGCTGCTCGGCTGGCTCGCGCAGCGCACGTGGTTCTATACGGGGCTCGGCGTCACGCCGTCGCTCGACACCAGCAACGCGGGCGCCGCGCTCGTGCTGTTCTTCCTCGCGATTCCCGTGTTCCTGTTCTTCGCGACGCCGTTCAGCAGCCTCACGTCGCGCAAGCACGAATTCGAGGCCGACGCGTTCGCGGCCAGCCAGACCGACGCGCAGGATCTCGTCAGCGCGCTCGTGAAACTCTACGAGGACAACGCGTCGACGCTGACGCCCGACCCCGTCTACACGGCCTTCTACTACTCGCATCCGCCGGCCTCGCAGCGGATCGACCGCCTGCTGCAACACGCATGAGCCGGCCGACCTCCCGCAAGCCGGCCCCGCGCGCGTCGAGCGCGCAACGGGCCGAAGGCCGCGTGATCGCGGCGCACGGCCGCCACTACATCGTCGCCCCCGACGACGGCGGCCCGATGCTGCAATGCTTCCCGCGCGGCAAGAAGAGCGACATCGCGGTCGGCGACCGCGTCGCGTACGAACTCGCGTCGGCCGACCAGGGCGTGATCGTGGAAATCGGCGAACGGCGCAACCTGCTGTACCGCTCCGACCAGTTCAAATCGAAGCTGTTCGCCGCGAACCTCGACCAGTTGCTGATCGTGCTCGCGACCGAGCCCTATTTCAGCGAGGATCTGCTCGGCCGCGCGCTGATCGCCGCCGAAGCGAACGAGCTGAAGCCGCTCGTCGTGCTGAACAAGATCGACGTCGAGGCCGCGCTGCCGGTCGCGCGCGAACGCCTCGCCCCGTACCGCGCGCTCGGCTACGACGTGCTCGAGCTGTCGGTGAAAGGCGCGCCGGACGATGCGCGCGCGCAGCTGATGCCGCACCTCGCCGGGCATTCGACGATCCTGCTCGGCCAGTCCGGGATGGGCAAGTCGACGCTCGTGAACCTGCTCGTGCCCGACGCCGAAGCCGCAACCCGCGAGATTTCGGCCGCGCTCAACAGCGGCCGTCACACGACGACGTTCACGCGCCTGTACCCGCTGGAAGGCGGCGGTGCGCTGATCGATTCGCCGGGCTTCCAGGAATTCGGCCTCTACCACCTGACCGAAGGCCGCCTCGAGCGCGCGTTTCCGGAATTCCGGCCGCTGCTCGCGGACTGCCGTTTCTATAATTGCCATCATCTGCACGAGCCCGGCTGCGCGATCCTCGAAGCGGTCGCCGACGGCCGTATCGCGCCGTCGCGGCACGCGCTGTACGCGCAGCTCGTGCACGAGGCGAGCCAGATCGTCCGCTGACCGCGCGACGTGCACGACGGCCGGCCGGCGCCAGCCGGGCCGGCTTTCATCGACAGGAGCCGCGATGCGTTTCAAGGCACCCGACCTCGCGACCGCGCAGCATTGGGCCAACGTGCTCCAGGTAGCCGGCATCGGTTGCGAACTGCACAACTGCTACGCGACCGGCGCGCTCGGCGGCCTGCCGGCCGATGCGTGCACGCCCGAGCTGTGGCTCGACGACGAACGTGACGACGCGCTCGCCCGCCGGCTCCTCGACGCCGCGTCGCACGGCCCGTCGGCGGGCGCGGCGCCCTGGCGCTGCCGGCAGTGCGGCGAAGCGCTCGAAGCGCAATTCACCGCGTGCTGGCAATGCGGCGCCGTGCGTGACCCGCTCGATGACTGAATGCACCGCGCTGACACACAGCGAAAAGGCCGGCATCGAGCCGGCCTTTTCATTTCATCGCGCGTCAGGCTGCCCCGTCACGACACCCAGACGGCAAGCGTCAGCATCAGCAGCAGGATCATCCACAGAATCACCGCACGCCATACGAGGCCGACCGCCGACTGCAGCGTGCGCGGCGTGCAATCGTCACCAACTGTCAACGGGCCGCTGTCGCCGACTGCCAGCGCATCGAGGCTCGACGGTTCCGCGAGCGGCCCGGCAAGACGCGCGCCGAGCGCCCCGCTGCCGGCGGCCAGCAGTACGCCGTCGTTCGGGTCGGGCCACTGGCGCGTGTGATTGCGCCACGCGTAAATCGCATCCTCGAAATTGCCGACGATCGCGAAACCGAGCGCCGTCAGTCGGGACGGAATCCAGTCGATCACGAAGAACGCACGCTGCGCGAACGTCGAGAACGCGGCCGTACGGTCGTCGCCCGGCGTCGCCCAGCTGCGCGCGAGATATTCGGAAATCCGGTACAGCACGGCGCCGGCCGGGCCGATCGGCAGCACGTACCAGAAGAACACGCCGAACACGTGGCGATGCGACGCGACGACCGCATGGATCAGCGTATGGCGGACGATTTCACCCACCGGCATGTCGACCGTGTCGATGCCCGTCCATTCATGGAGGATTTCACGCGCGCGCGGCACGTCGTCGTTGTTGAGCGCGAGGTGGATGTCGGTGAAGTAGTGGCTGAACTGGCGGAAGCCGAGCGTGAAATACACGACGGCGACGTTCCACAGGAACGCGAGCACGAAGCTCACCTTGTACAGCAGGAAATAGATCAGCGCGACGATCAGCACCCACGGCAGCACGACCGCAAGCCATGCGAGGATCCCGTGCTTCTGCTTGCCGGCGTCGAGGCCATGCGCGACGGTTTCCGCATGAAACTGGAACAGCGCGAATACCGGATTGCTCGGCGACAACGCGCGGACCTGTTCGATGATGAGAGCGAGGAGAACCGAAAAGAAAGTCATGCGTGGCGCCGTCTTCGGAGTTATGTCATTTTTTGCATAACGATAGCACAGCGTCAGCCGCGCATGGCTGCCGGCGCGGTCGCCCGGCAGCCGGTCGCGCGCGCCAGTCGGCGCGCCCGCCTAGCCGGCGGCCAAGAAGCGATACAGATTGCGAAACATGCCGGCAGTTGCGCCCCAGATGAAGTAATGCCCGCCCGGTTCGCCATTCGGATAGGGCATGGCAAAAAAACGACGCTCGCCGCCTTCCCACCGGAACACGCGGACCTGATGGTTCGCGGGATTCATCACGAACGCGAGCGGCACTTCGAAAATCTCGGCGACTTCGAACGTATCGGCCTGCACGGTAAACGGCGGATGCACGAGGCCGACGACCGGCGTCACGCAGAAACCCGTGCCGGTCAGGTAGTCGGGCAGCGCGCCGAGAATCTCGACGCGTTCGGCGGCCAGCCCGATCTCTTCCTTCGCCTCGCGCAACGCGGTGGCGGTCGCATCGCGGTCGAACGGCTCGCGACGGCCGCCGGGAAAGCTGATCTGTCCGGCGTGGTCGTTCAGGTGATCGGCGCGCTGCGTCAGCAGCACGGTGAGGCCTGACTCGCGGACGACGAGCGGCACGAGGACGGCCGCGCTACGCGGATCGACGCCCTCCTGCAGCCTCGCCTCGCCGGGCTCGACGCTCCATTCGAGCGTGCGCGCGAAACGTTCGCGCAGGCCGGACGGCGTCATCAGCCGGGAGTCGATGACGGGCAGGCCGGCGCCGGTGCCTTCGACCGGCAAGACTTCGGGATCGATGATGGGGCGGCGATTCAATGGGGCTCTCGGGTTCGTGTCGTATCGAGCATATTGTCGCGCCAGAATGAAAAAAGCACCCGGTTGGGTGCTTTTTCCTTACAGCTCTTACTCTTGGGAAGCTGCTGCGGCGCGATCCTTCGACACCAGCTTTTCCTTGATACGAGCCGACTTGCCCGAACGCTCGCGCAGGTAGTACAGCTTCGCACGACGCACATCACCGCGACGCTTCACGACGATGCTTGCCAGCAGCGGCGAGTACGTCTGGAACGTACGCTCGACGCCTTCGCCCGACGAGATCTTGCGAACGATGAAGTTCGAGTTCAGACCACGATTGCGAATCGCGATCACGACGCCTTCGTAAGCCTGAACGCGCTTGCGGTTACCTTCAACCACGTTCACGTTCACGATCACCGTGTCGCCCGGGGCGAAATCGGGGATCGTCTTGCCGGCGAGCGCGCGCTCGATTTCTTCCTGCTCAAGTTTTGCGATCAGATTCATTACTGACTCCTTATGCCATCGTGTCGGCGTTGGCACCCGCCTGCTTCCAGGCCTGGCCCCGATAGAGGATGGATTCACATCAGGCACCGTACACGCATGTACGGCACCGCCAATTCCCGCTCGCGCAGCCGCCTCAGGAGGCGTCCTTCGCTTCGCGTGCGAGGTTCGCAAGCCACGCCTCGTCGGCCCGGCTCAACAACTTTTCGCGGCGCGCCCGGACGATCAGGTCCGGCCGCTTCCGCAACGTATTCCTCAATGCTTCCTGGCGCCGCCACTTCTCGATCTCGGCATGATGCCCGCCGAGCAACACGTCCGGCACGCGCACGCCGTCGTATTCCTCGGGACGCGTGTAGTGCGGACAATCGAGCAGACCATCGGCGAAGCTGTCCTGCACTGCCGACAGCGAATCGTTCAGCACACCGGGCAGCAACCGCACGACTGCATCCATCATCGCCATCGCCGGCAGCTCGCCGCCCGACAGCACGAAATCGCCGAGGCTGATTTCCTCGTCGACGCAACGGTCGAGCAGGCGCTGATCGATCGCTTCGTAACGACCGCACAGCACGACGACGCCGGGTTCCTGCGCCATCCGCACCGCGCGATCATGCGTGAGCGGCGCGCCTTGCGGCGACATCATCACGACGCGCGTGCTCGCGATGCCCTGCTCCGCCTGTGCCGCTTTCGCGGCATCGATCGCGGCTTCGAGCGGCCTCGCCAGCATCACCATGCCCGGACCGCCGCCGTACGGACGATCGTCGACCGTGCGGTAGTTGTCCGTCGTGAAATCACGCGGGTTCCAGGTGCGCAGCCCGAAGCGCCCCTGCTTGACGGCCCGGCTGGTGATTCCCCAGTCGGTCAGTGCGCGGAACATCTCGGGAAAGAGCGTGATGACGTCGAACTGCACCGCGCTCTCGGTAACCTGGTTCATTTCAGTAATCGGCTTCCCAGTCGACGACGATGCGACGCGCCGCCTGATCCACCGTTTTGACGTAGACGCCGACGAACGGAATCAACCGCTCGTCGGTGGTCGGCCGACCGTCTTTGCCGGTCGCCGGATACTCGACACGCATGATCGAATGCACGCCGTTGTCGATCATCCCGCTCACCTTCCCGAGCGCCACCGATTGCTCGTTGACGACCTCGAGACCGATCAGGTCGACCCAATAGAATTCGTCCGCGGCCAGTGCCGGGAAATCTTCCCGGCGCACGAACACGCGAAAGCCGCGCATGGACAGCGCAGCATCGCGGTCGCTGACGCCCGCGGGTTGCGCAACGACAGTGTCGCTGTGCGTCTTCGACTGCATGATGCGGACGGAAAGCCGCTCCGCACCGCGTTCCAGCCACCAGCGACGCGCATTGAGCAGCGCGTCGCCACCGCGACCGGCATCGGCATGCGCCGCCACCTTGACCCAGCCTTTCAGGCCGTAGGCGTCGACCACCGCCCCGACCTCGACGGCATCGTCGGGCCAGGTTTGCGTCGCGTCGGGGCCGCCTGGTTCGGCAGCCTGACCGGCGTTCGCGACCATGTCGCGCTCGACCGGTTTGCGGACGAATGCGCCGAATGACGCACGCCCGCGCCTTGCATTACCGGAATCGTGACCCGCCATCAATGCACCTCATAGCCGGCACGACCGGCACACCGTGCCATGTTAGGCAGCCGGTTGCGCCTTTTGCGCTTCCTTCACGAGACGCTGGACGGTCGGCGACAGTTGCGCGCCAACGCCTTGCCAGTACGTCAGGCGATCCTGAGCGATACGCAGCGATTCGCCCTTCGTGGCGACCGGGTTGTAGAAGCCGACGCGCTCGATGAAGCGGCCGTCACGACGGTTGCGCGAATCGGTAGCAACGATGTTGTAGAACGGGCGCTTCTTCGAGCCGCCACGAGCCAGACGGATGATAACCATATGATGTCCTTCGGGAAAACCGGGTTCGAAACTACTGAAACACGCGATTATAGCCGGAAACCAGAGGTACAACAAACACTTACGCGTAAAAATCCGCGGACGGCCCGTCCGCCGGGCCTACAATCGTCGTGTCCAGGACGCTCCCGACCGTCATGTTGCCCCTTCGCGCCGCCCTCGTGCGCCGCGCACGGCGCCCATTCGCGGCGCTGCTTGCCGGCCTTGCCTGCTCCGTGTCCGCGCCGGCGTTTACCGCGCCGCTGCCGGTGAACGAACTCGTCGTGCCGCCCGGCTTCCACGTGGACGTGCTGACCGACGCCGTACCGGCCGCGCGCGAAATGGCGTGGTCGCCGCGCGGCATCCTGTATGTCGGCACACGAGACGGCCGCGTCCACGCGTTCGTCATGCACGAGGGCCGGATCAGCGCGCGCTACGTCGTCGCGTCCGGGCTCGACATGCCCGTCGGCGTCGCCTACCGCGACGGCGCTCTCTATATATCCGCCGTGTCGCGCATCGTGCGCATCGACCATATCGACGACCGGCTCGCCAGACCGCCCGCCCCTGTCGTGGTGACCGACGCGCTGCCGACCGACCACCATCACGGCTGGAAATTCATCGCGTTCGGCCCCGACGGCAAGCTGTACGTGCCGACCGGCGCACCGTGCAACGCCTGCCTCGCCGATCGCAACCGCTACGCGATCATCGCGCGAATGAACGCCGACGGCAGCGGACGCGAAGTGGTCGCCCGCGGCATACGCAATACGGTCGGCTTTGCATGGCACCCCGATTCGGGCGAGCTGTGGTTCACCGACAACGGGCGCGACATGATGGGCGACGACGTACCCGACGACAAGCTGAACCGCGCGCCCCGCGCCGGCCTCGACTTCGGCTTTCCCTACTGCCACGGCGGCGATACACCCGACCCCGAATTCGGCAGCGCCGAGGTTTGCCGCCGTTACGTGCCGCCCGTCCTGAAACTCGGCGCGCACGTCGCGGCGCTCGGGATGCGCTTCTATACCGGGCCGATGTTTCCGGCGTCGTATCGCAATAATGTCTTCATTGCCGAACACGGCTCGTGGAACCGCAGCACGAAGGTCGGCTACCGCGTGATGCGCGTGGTCGTCTCGGCGGACGGCAGCCATGCACGCCAGACGCCGTTCGTTACCGGCTGGCTGCGACCCGACGGCACGGTATGGGGACGCCCGGCCGATGTACTGCCGCTGCCGGACGGCTCGCTGCTCGTCAGCGACGATTACGCAGGCGCGATCTATCGCGTGACCTATGCGGCACCTTGACGCAGGCGAGGGGTGACCGGGCCCGACCGGGCATCGTAGAATGCGTGCCGGGCCGCGCGCCCGCGCCGGCCTGCCGGCCCCGCCCATGCCAACGACAAGACGCCGCCATCCATGTCCAGCAGCACCGCATCGCCCCGCCGCTTCCGCTCCAAGACGCTCACCGCCGCCCTCGCGTTCCTGCTCGGATCGCTCGGCGCGCACCGCTTCTATCTGTACGGCTTTCGCGACGTGTACGGCTGGGCCCACCTGCTCGCGACGATCGTCGGCATCCCGGGCTTCCTCCTGCTCGCGGCTACCCAGCGCAGCGCCGGCCTCGGCTGGTGGCTCGCGGTCCCCGGCGCAATCTCGCTGCTGGCGGCGTTCCTCGCCGCACTCGTCTACGGGCTGCGTCCCGACGAAAAATGGGATGCGCAATTCAACGCGGACACCGGCAAGCACAGCAAGTCGGGCTGGACCGTGATCTTCGTCGTGATCTTCTCGCTGCTGATCGGCGCGTTCCTGTTGATGACCGCGCTCGCGCTGTCGTTCCAGACTTACTTCGAATCGCAGGTCGAAGCAGCCAAGCAGATTTCGCAGTAAGCACCACCGATACGGTCGATACGGCACACCGGCAACCGTATCGCTCGTCCATCAGAACAGGCTCAACTGCATGTCGTCGCGCGGCTTCGCGCCGGCTGAGCGAACCGCAACACGCGGCGCCGGCACCGCAGCGGCCGGCGCCCCGCTGAACCGCGACAGATCGAGAATGCCGTTCGTGCGCTCGTTCAACCCGAGCCGCTTGACCGCCTGACGGAAGCGCTGCCGCAACAGGTCGGCCCAGATCCCCTCGCCCTTCATCCGTTTCGAGAAATCCGAGTCGTAATCCTTGCCGCCGCGCATGTCGCGCACGCGGTTCATCACGCGCTCCGCACGATCGGGAAAATGCGCGGCAAGCCAGCTCTTGAACAGCGGCGCGACCTCCCACGGCAACCTCAGGATGATGTAGCTCGCATGCGTCGCACCGGCTTCCGCGCACGCCTCCAGCACGCGCTCCATGTCCGGCTCGGTCACGAACGGAATCACCGGCGCGATGCTCACGCCGACCGGCACGCCCGCATCGCGCAGCGCGCGGATCGTGCGCAACCGCCGCGCCGGCGTGGCCGCGCGCGGCTCGAGCGTGCGCGCGAGTTCGGCATCGAGCGTCGTGATCGTGACCGCCGCCATCACCTGCCCGCGTTCGGCCATCGGCGCAAGCAGGTCGAGATCGCGCTCGATCAGCGACGATTTCGTGATCGCCGCGAACGGCAGGCCGCGATCGTGCATCACCTGGATCACGCTGCGCGTGATGCGCAGGTCGCGCTCGACCGGCTGGTATGCGTCGGTGTTGACGCCGAGCGCGATCGGCTCCGGCACGTAGCGCTTGCGGGAAATCTCGCGTTCGAGCAGCTCGGCCGCGTTCACCTTCGCGTAGATGCGGCTTTCGAAATCGAGCCCCGGCGACAGCCCGAGATAGCTGTGCGTCGGTCGCGCGAAACAGTAGATACAACCGTGCTCGCAACCGCGATACGGATTGAGCGACACGCTGAACGGAATATCGGGCGACTGGTTGTGCGTCAGGATGCTCTTCGCCCGCTCCTCGAATACCTGCGTGCGCAGCGGCGCGGGGAAATCGGCATCGTCGGACTCGTGCGTCCAGCCGTCGTCCACCGCTTCGCGCTGCGCGAGTTCATACCGCCCCTGCAGGTTGTCGACCGCACCGCGCCCCTTGCGGGGCACGGGCGGCGCTATCGGAAATTCGTTGTCGGACCGATCGTCCATGTGCCCACCCATTCGCCTGCGCCCAATACTGTACATTTATACAGTATTGGGCGCAGCATGCCAAGGGCGGGATAAAGGGCCCGGCAACGGGCCGCCGGCACGTCATTCGCCGACGGCGATCGTCAGCGTTTCCTTGATTTCTTCCATCACGACGTAGCTCTTCGACTGCACGGCGCCGGGCAACTGCAGCAGGATGTCGCCGAGCAGCTTGCGGTAGTCGGCCATCTCGCCGATCCGCGCCTTGATCAGATAGTCGAAATCGCCGGAGACGAGATGGCATTCGAGCACCTCGTCGATCTTCATCACTTCCCGGCGGAATTGCTCGAACATGTTGCCGCCCTTGTGGCCGAGCGTGATCTCGACGAACACCAGCAGCGCGGCGCCCAGCTGGCCCGGGTCGACCCGCGCGTGATAACCGGTGATCACGCCGTCGCGCTCCATGCGCCGCACACGCTCGATACACGGCGTGACGGTCAGGCCGACCTGTTCCGCAAGGTCTTTCATCGCCATCCGGCCGTCGTCCTGGAGCAGTTTCAGGATGCGTCGGTCGAGCTTGTCGAGCGAGCGTACGGGCTGACGTTGCGTTCTCATTTGTTTATGCTGAAAATCGAAAAAATACGATAACAAAAACTGCACATTCGACAATACCATAGCTCAAAAAACTAGATCAGCTAGAGGTTACACGGAGCCGCAGGGTGCGCCCGGCCTCAACCTGGTCCCTTCCATCTGGAGCAGCTATGCGAGTCGTCATTCTGGGCAGCGGTGTGGTGGGCGTGGCAAGCGCGTATTACCTCGCGCGCGCCGGCCATGAAGTCACGGTGATCGACCGGGAAGCCGGCCCGGCGCTGGAGACGAGCTTCGCGAACGCAGGCCAGATCTCGCCCGGCTATGCCGCGCCGTGGGCCGCGCCCGGCGTGCCGCTGAAGGCGGTCAAGTGGATGTTCGAAAAGCACGCGCCGCTCGCGATCCGCCTCGACGGCACGCGCTTCCAGCTCCAGTGGATGTATCAGATGCTGCGCAACTGCACGGCCGAGCGCTATGCAGTCAACAAGGGCCGCATGGTCCGTCTCGCCGAATACAGCCGCGACTGCCTGCAGGCGCTGCGTGCCGATACCGGTATCCAGTACGAAGGCCGCACGGGCGGCACGCTGCAACTGTTCCGCACGCAGCAGCAGCTCGACGGCGCGGCGAAGGACATCGCCGTGCTGCAGGAAGCGAACGTGCCGTTCGAACTGCTGTCGCCGGCCGAACTGAAAAAGGCCGAACCGGCGCTCGCCGCCGTCTCGCACAAGCTGACGGGCGGCCTGCGCCTGCCGGGCGACGAAACGGGCGATTGCCAGCTGTTCACGACGCGCCTCGCCGCGCTCGCCGAATCGCTTGGCGTCAAGTTCCGCTACAACACGCCGATCGATGCGCTCGCGATCGCGGGCGGCAAGATCGCCGGCGTGCAGTGCGGCAGCGAGACGGTACGCGCGGACGCGTACGTCGTCGCGCTCGGCTCGTACTCGACGAACTTCATCTCGAACCTGATGAAGATTCCGGTCTATCCGCTCAAGGGTTATTCGATCACCGCGCCGATCGTCAACGAAGCCGCCGCGCCCGTGTCGACCGTGCTCGACGAGACCTACAAGATCGCGATCACGCGCTTCGACCAGCGCATCCGCGTCGGCGGCATGGCGGAAATCGTCGGCTTCGACAAGAAGCTGCGCGCGGCACGCCGCGAAACGCTGGAGATGTGCGTGAACGACCTGTTCCCGGGCGGCGGCGACACGTCGAAGGCGACGTTCTGGACAGGCCTGCGCCCGATGACGCCGGACGGCACGCCGATCGTCGGCCGCACGCCGGTGTCGAACCTGTTCCTGAACACCGGCCACGGCACGCTCGGCTGGACGATGTCGTGCGGCTCGGGCCAACTGCTCGCGGACCTGATCTCGGGCAAGATGCCCGCGATCCAGGCCGACGACCTGTCGGTGCATCGTTACCTGAAGGACGTGCCCGGCCAGACGCGCCCGGCATACGCGTAAGTCGGAACGGCCCGCGGCGATGCGGGCCCGTTGCATCAGCGAGAAAGGCGCCCGAGGGCGCCTTTCTCTTTTGGGCGACTGCGAGCGTGCGAGCGCCGCTCGGCACGAGACGATCGCGGATCATCCAGGCGCACGCCGCTCGCGCCTCTTCCGCGATGACACAACAAAAAGGGGCGCTCGTCGCGCCCCTCTTCTCGTGTGCTTACCGCTGAAGAATCACACCGCGTCAGCCGAGCTCGGTCACGAGTTCCGGCACGAGCGCGAACAGATCGCCGACGAGGCCGTAATCGGCCACGCTGAAGATCGGTGCTTCGGGATCCTTGTTGATCGCGACGATCACCTTCGAATCCTTCATGCCGGCCAGGTGCTGGATCGCACCCGAAATGCCGACCGCGATGTACAGCTGCGGCGCGACGATCTTGCCGGTCTGGCCGACCTGGTAGTCGTTCGGCACGTAGCCGGCGTCGACTGCCGCGCGCGATGCGCCGAGCGCTGCCGACAGCTTGTCGGCCAGCGGCTCCAGCACCTTCGTGTAGTTCTCGCCGCTGCCCAGGCCGCGGCCGCCCGACACGATGATGCTCGCCGACGTCAGTTCCGGACGGTCCAGCTTCGTCACTTCGCGGCTCACGAACTGCGACTTGCCGGCGTCGGCCGCCGCTTCGATCTTGTCGACCGCCGCGCTGCCGCCTTCCGCCGCCACCGGATCGAAGCCCGTTGCACGCACCGTGATGACCTTGATCGGGTCGCTCGACTGCACCGTCGCGATCGCGTTACCCGCGTAGATCGGGCGCTCGAACGTGTCGGCCGAATCGACTGCCGTGATGTCCGAGATCTGCGCGACGTCCAGCTTCGCCGCGATACGCGGCGCGATGTTCTTGCCGTAGGCCGTCGCCGGCGCGAGGATGTGCGAGTAGTCCTTCGCGATGTTCAGCGCGGTCGCTTCGACGTTTTCCGCCAGGCCTTCGGCCAGTTGCGGCGCGTCGGCCAGCAGCACCTTCGACACGCCTGCGATCTTCGCTGCAGCGTCTGCCGCCGCTTGCGCGTTGTGGCCCGCGACCAGCACGTGGATGTCACCACCGATCTTCGCTGCCGCCGCCACCGTGTTCAGCGTCGCGGCCTTGATCGACGCGTTGTCGTGTTCTGCAATCACCAGAATCGTCATTTCTTTCCGCTCCCTCTTACAGCACCTTGGCTTCGGTCTTCAGCTTCTCGACCAGCGTCTTCACGTCCGGCACCTTCACGCCGGCTGCGCGCTTCGGCGGCTCGACCACCTTCAGCGTCTTCAGGCGCGGTGCGACGTCCACACCGAGGTCTTCCGGCTTCACGGTTTCCAGCGGCTTCTTCTTCGCCTTCATGATGTTCGGCAGCGTCACGTAGCGCGGCTCGTTCAGGCGCAGGTCGGTCGTCACAACCGCCGGCAGCGTCAGCGACAGCGTTTCCGCGCCGCCGTCGACTTCGCGCGCCACCGTCGCCTTGCCGTCGGCCACCGTCACCTTCGACGCGAACGTCGCTTGCGGCAAGCCTGCCAGCGCGGCCAGCATCTGGCCCGTCTGGTTCGAATCGTCGTCGATCGCCTGCTTGCCGAGGATCACGAGTTGCGGCTGTTCCTTGTCGACCAGCGCCTTCAGGATCTTCGCGACGGCCAGCGGCTCGACGCTGTCGTTCGACTCGACGAGGATCGCGCGATCCGCGCCGATCGCCAGCGCCGTGCGCAGCGTTTCCTGCGCTTGCGTGACGCCCACCGACACCGCGATCACTTCGGTCGCGACACCCGCTTCCTTCAGGCGCACGGCTTCTTCAACGGCGATTTCGTCGAACGGGTTCATCGACATCTTCACGTTCGCGATGTCGACGCCCGTGTTGTCCGACTTCACGCGGACCTTCACGTTGTAATCGACCACTCTTTTCACTGGCACCAGGATTTTCATGCACACGCTCCAAAGTTACGAATACGACCAGAGGCCATTTTATAGCGAGGCCTCATGACTGCGCGGCCAGGCGGACCCAACCATGATGGTTGTCGAGGATACCGCTTCTTGGCGACGCGCCAATGATAGCGAACGGTCGTTCTATTTTAAAAGAGAAAAAACCCGGACGCAAAGCCCGGGTTTTCGATCATCGACTCTAATCCCGCCGGGCATCCCGTGCTTCGCCCGTTACCAGGCGGCGATGACCGCGCCGCCGAACTTGCCTTCGATGAACTGCTTCACGTCGGCCGAGTGATACGCCGCAATCAGCTTCGCGACCCACGGCTTGTTCCGGTCCGTCTCGCGAATCGCGAGGATGTTCGCGTACGGACCGTTCGGGCCCTCGATCGCGATCGCGTCCTGTTTCGGCTTCAACCCCGCTTCCATCGCGTAGTTGGTGTTGATCGCGGCCGCGTCGACGTCGCCGAGCGAGCGCGGGATCTGCGCCGCGTCGAGCTCGACGATCTTCAGCTTGCGCGGATTGTCGACGATATCGAGCGGCGTCGCTTTCAGCCCCGCATCCGCGCGCAGCTTCAGCAGCCCCTGCTTCTGCAGCAACAGCAGCGCGCGACCGCCGTTGGTCGGATCGTTCGGAACGGCGATGCGCGCGCCCGGCTTCAGTTCGGCCAGCGACTTCACGCGCTTCGAATAGATGCCCATCGGGAACGTGACGGTATCCGCGACCTTGATCAGCTTGTAGCCGCGATCCTTCACCTGCGCCTGCAGATACGGATCGTGCTGGTAGCTGTTCGCGTCGAGATCGCCCGACGCGAGCGCGGCGTTCGGCTGCACGTAGTCGGAGAATTCGACGATGCGGATCTCCAGGCCGCCCTTCGCCGCGACCTGCTTCACCACTTCCATGATCTGCGCGTGCGGGCCGCCCGTCACGCCCACCTTGATGGCTTCGGCCCGGGCGTGCGCGCCCGCGAACAGTGCGGCCGCGCCCAGCGCCGCGGCAAATTTCAGCATGAAGCGTCGTTGCATCGTGTCTCCCCTATCGGATCGGTCTGTCTTATTTGTGGCTCAGCCGGCGCACCAGCCAGTCGCCGAACGATTGCACGATCTGCACGAACACGATCAGGATCGCGACGACCGTCCACATCACTTCCGGCAAATAGCGCTGGTAACCGTAGCGGATGCCGAGATCGCCGAGACCGCCGCCGCCGATCGCACCCGCCATCGCCGAATAGCCGACCAGCGACACGAACGTGATCGTCAGGCCCGCGACGACGCCCGGCAGCGATTCGGGCAACAGCACCTTGAATACGATCTGCGACGTGGTCGCGCCCATCGATTGCGCGGCCTCGATCAGCCCGCGGTCGACTTCACGCAGCGCCGTTTCGACGAGACGCGCGATGAACGGCGCGGCCGCGAGTGTCAGCGGCACGACCGCCGCGGCCGTGCCGATCGACGAACCGGTGACGAGCCGCGTGAACGGAATCACCGCGACGAGCAGGATGATGAACGGCGTCGAGCGGACGGCGTTCACGATGCCGCCGAGCACGCGATTCACCGCGAGGTTCTGCAGCACGCCCTGGCGATCGGTCAGGTAAAGCAGCACGCCGAGCGGCAGGCCGACGAGCGCGCCGACCGCTCCGGAGATGCCGACCATGATCAGCGTCTCCCAGAACGACTGCACGAACATATCGAACATCTCACTCAACATACGAAAGCTCCTCTACCACCACGCCTTGCTCGCGCAGGAACGCGAGCGCCTGTCCGACCTTGCCCGGCTCGCCGCCCGCGAGCACCGCGAGCGAACCGAATGCCTGCCCCTGGATCTCGTCGATCTGGCCATGCAGGATGTTGAAATCGAGTTCGTACCGGCGGATCGTCTCCGACAGGATCGGCTGGTCGACCCCCGAGCCCGTGAAGGCGAGCCGCAGCAGATGGCCGCTGCCCGTCTTCAGCCGCTCGGCCACGCGCGCCTTCAGCGCGGGCGGCAGCTCCTGCGCGATCACGTCGCCGATCAGCGCGCGCGTCACTTCGTGATGCGGCTGCAGGAACACGTCGATCACGCGACCTTCCTCGACCACGCGTCCCGCATCGAGCACCGCGACGCGATCGCAGACCTGCTTGATCACTTCCATCTGGTGCGTGATCAGCACGATCGTCAGGCCGAGCTCGCGGTTGATGCGCTTCAGCAGGTCGAGGATCGAACGCGTGGTTTCGGGATCGAGCGCGGACGTCGCTTCATCCGACAGCAGTACCTTCGGCTGGCTCGCCAGCGCGCGGGCGATGCCGACGCGCTGCTTCTGGCCGCCGCTGATCTGCGACGGATAGCGATCCTTCTGCGCGGACAGCCCGACCAGATCGAGCAGCGGCAGCACGGCGGCTTCGATGTCGGCACGGCTCGCACCGGCCAGTTCGAGCGGCAGCGCGACGTTGTCGAACACCGTGCGCGACGACAGCAGGTTGAAGTGCTGGAAGATCATGCCGATCTCGCGGCGTGCCTCGCGCAGCGCACCGGCCGACAGCAGCATCAGGTCGCGCCCGCCGACGACGACATTGCCTTCGGTCGGCCGCGTGAGCAGGTTGATGGTGCGCACGAGCGTGCTCTTGCCGGCGCCGCTTCGGCCGATGATGCCGAACACCTCGCCTTGCGGGATCGTCAGGTTGACGTTGCGCAGCGCATCGACCCAGCCGCCCGGGCCGGGGAAACGCTGCGAGAGATTGCGTAATTCGATCATGTAAACAAAACGGCGGCCGGCCGGCGAGTTGGCCCGCCAGTCGGCCGCCGATGCATCTGGAATAACCGGCGATTTTACCGCAAACCCCTCATTCCCCTTAATAATCGATTTCGATCTTTTCATAACCGGACGAAATTAGAGGGGCGCCGCTGGGCCCGCGCGGGAAGGCCGCGTCTATGATCCGGAACACCGACCAACGAACAGGGGACACGCCAGATGAGTATCACCACCACGCCGGCCGCCGCACCCGCCGCCACCGGATCGGCACCCGCGCCGCGCATGGGCCGGCTGCATACCGCGGACGGGCTCGAACTGGCGTCGTACCGCTGGCCGGCCGGCGACGGCACCGCGCCGCCGCGCGCGACGATCGCGCTGGTGCATGGCCTCGCCGAACACGCGGGCCGCTATGCCGCGCTCGCCGGCCGGCTGAATGCAGCCGGCATCGACGTGCTGGCGATCGATCTGCGCGGGCATGGCCAATCGCCCGGCAAACGCGTGTGGGTCGAGCGCTTCGACGGCTACCTGAACGATGCGGATGCGCTGGTCGCCGAAGCCGCGCGTGGCGATGCGCCGCTGTTCCTGATGGGACACAGCATGGGTGGCGCGGTCGCGGCGCTCTATGCGATCGAACGCGCACCGGCCCGTGGCCATGGACTGACAGGCCTCGTGCTGTCGAGTCCGGCGCTCGCGCCGGGGCGCGACGTGCCGCGCTGGATGCTTGCGGTCAGCCGCGTCATCAGCCGGGTGTGCCCCACGTTCCCCGCGATCAGGATCGATGCGGCGCTGCTGTCGCGCGATCCGGCCGTCGTCGCCGCCAATCGCGCCGATCCGCTCGTGCATCACGGCGCGGTGCCCGCCCGCACCGGCGCGGAGATTCTCGACGCGATGGCGCGCATCGAGAATGGCCGCGGCGCGCTGCGGGTACCGGTGCTCGTCTATCACGGCACCGAGGACAAGCTGACCGAACCCGACGGCAGTCGCGCGTTCGGCGCGCGCGTCGGCTCGCCCGACCGTACGCTGACGCTGTACGAAGGCGGTTTCCACGAAACGATGAACGATCTCGAACGCGATCGCGTGATCGACGCGCTGATCGCGTGGATTCATGCGCGCGTGCCGGCGCACTGAACACGCCGGCCCGCCGGTCAAGCGGAAATCAGATCCCGGCCAGCACGCGCAGGTGCGCGACCACGCTGCGCCCGAGCGCGGACAGGTTGTAGCCGCCTTCGAGGCAACTGACGATGCGGCCCTGCGCATGCCGGCGCGCCACGTCGACGATCTGCGCGGTCAGCCATTCGAAGTCGGCCTCGACGAGGCCGAGATTGCCGATGTCGTCCTCGCGATGCGCATCGAAGCCGGCCGACACGAACAGCATCTGCGGCTTGAACGCGTCGAGACGCGGCAGCCAGAACATGTCGACCGCTTCGCGGATCGCCATCCCGTTGCTGCGGGCGGGCATCGGCAGGTTGACCATGTTCGGCGCCTGATGATCGACGCCCGAGAACGGATACAGCGGATGCTGGAAGAAGCTGCACATCAGCACGCGCTCGTCGTTCGCGAACGCCGCCTCGGTGCCGTTGCCGTGATGCACGTCGAAATCGATGATCGCGACACGCTCGATGCCGTGTACGTCGAGCGCATGCCGCGCGGCGATCGCGACGTTGTTGAAGAAGCAGAAGCCCATCGCGCGCGCCGGCTCCGCATGGTGACCGGGCGGACGGACGCCGCAGAACGCATTCGCATAGCGGCCTTCGATCACCGCGTCGGTCGCCGCGATCGCCGCGCCGGCCGCGCGCAGTGCCGCGCGCCACGTGTCGCGATTCATCAGCGTATCGGGATCGATCTCGACGTAACCGTCGACCGGCGTCATGCTGCGGATGTAGTCGATGTGCGCCTGCGTATGCACGCGGCCCAGCGCGACCTCGCTCGCGAATGGCGCGGTTTCGTGCACGATCAGGTCGTCGATGCGGCTCGCAATCAGTTGATCCTGGATCGCCGACAGGCGGGCCGGACATTCCGGATGCCATTCCCCCATCTCGTGCAGCATGCAGTCGGGGTGCGTGTAGAAAGCGGTTGCCATAAGCTGTCATCCGCGGCGCACGATGCGCCGCAGGTCTCCCTCAATGATGTCCATCGTCTGCCGCGAATTCGCCGCTAACTTACCACAACGGGGGCCAGCTTCGTCCCGGCGCGCCGGATGCGTCGGGTATACTGCGCCGAACACCATCGCCCTGTCCGCCCGCTTCGACATGAATTCCAGCAAGCCTGCCGCCCTTCTCTCCGCGCTGTTCCGTGTTCGCGCTCCGCTCGTCGTCGCTGCCATCGCCGCGGCCCTCGGCACCGCGCCTGCCATGGCGCAGACGCAGCCTGCGAAGTCCGCCGGCACGCTCGTCGCCCAGGCCCAGCCGCAGCAGCCGACACCGCAAGGTCAGACCTTCGAAGAGGAAATCGTTCCACAGCGTTACGCGAGCAACGCGAAGGTCGACGCGTTCATCGACGAGATGGTGAGTCGCAACGGCTTCGATTCGGCGAGCCTGCATGCGCTGTTCTCGCGCGTCAGCTACTCGGCGACGGCCGTCAAGCTCGTGAGGCCGGCCCCGTCGCCGACGGTCAAGAACTGGCGCGTGTATCGCTCGCGCTTCATCGAGCCGATCCGCATCAACGCGGGCGTGAAGTTCTGGAAGGCGAACCAGGCGACGCTGCAGCGCGCATCCGAGCAGTTCGGCGTGCCGCCCGAGGTGATCGTCGGCATCATCGGCGTCGAGACCATCTACGGCCGCTACATGGGCAATTTCCGCGTGCTCGACGCGCTGACGACGCTCACGTTCGACTACCCGGACACGCCGAATCGCGACAGCCGCCAGGCAACCTTCCGCAAGAACCTCGAAGACTTCCTGGTCTGGACCCGCGACAACCAGCTCGACCCGACCACCGTGCTCGGCTCGTACACCGGCGCGATCGGGATTCCGCAGTTCCTGCCGAGCAGCATCCGCGAATATGCGGTCGACTTCGACGGCACGGGCCATGTCGATCTGCGCAGCAGTCCTGTCGATGCGATCGGCAGTGTCGCGAACTACCTGAAGCAGCACGGCTGGGAAACCGACCGCCCGGTGGTCTGGCAGATCACGCCCGACACGGGCAGCCTGGGCATCGCACAGGCCGCCGCCGACGGCCAGCCCGAACCGCACTGGGCGCTGTCGCAACTGCTGCGCGCGGGCATGACGCTGAACGAGCCGACGGTCAACATCACGACCGAAGCCGGCACGCCGGTGACCGTGGTCGACCTGCCGACGCCGGGGCGCGCGACCGAATACATGCTCGGCCTGAAGAACTTCTATGTGCTGACGCGCTACAACCGCAGCTTCTTCTACGCGCTCACCGTGTACCAGCTCGGCGAGGCCGTGAAAGCGCAGATGGAAGCGAGCGGCGCGCTGCAGCCCGCCGCTGGCGAGGCTCAGTCGCAATAAGCGCCGGCCAGCCAAAGAAAAAGCGCCGCACGAGCGGCGCTTTTTTTATCGCGGCGCGAAGCGCGCCTTTCTCTCGCTCAAGCCGGAAACACGCCCGTGGACAGGTAACGGTCGCCGCGATCGCAGACGATGAACACGATCGTCGCATTCTCGACCTGACGCGCGATGCGCATCGCGACTTCGCATGCGCCGCCCGATGAAATCCCCGCGAAGATGCCTTCGACCGCCGCGAGCCGGCGCGCCATCGTTTCCGCCGCGGCCTGGCTCACGTTTTCGACGCGATCGACGCGGCTGCGATCGAAGATGGTCGGCATGTAGGCTTCCGGCCACTTGCGAATGCCCGGAATACGCGAGCCGTCTTCCGGCTGCGCACCGACGATCTCGATCGCCGCATTCTGCTCCTTCAGGTAGCGCGACGTGCCCATGATCGTGCCCGTCGTGCCCATGGCGGACACGAAGTGCGTGACGCGTCCTTCGGTATCGCGCCAGATCTCCGGCCCCGTTGCTTCGTAGTGCGCGATCGGATTGTCGGGGTTGCCGAACTGGTCGAGAATCACGCCCTTGCCTTCGCGCTGCATCTGCTCCGCGAGGTCGCGCGCCAGTTCCATCCCGCCCTTCACCGGCGTCAGGATGATTTCAGCACCATAAGCCGCCATGCTCTGGCGGCGCTCGACCGACAGATCCTCCGGCATGATCAGCACCATCTTGTAGCCGCGGATTGCTGCGGCCATCGCGAGCGCGATGCCCGTGTTGCCGCTCGTCGCCTCGATCAGCGTATCGCCCGGCTTGATGCGCCCGCGCGCCTCGGCCTTGCTGATCATCGACAGCGCCGGGCGATCCTTCACGGAACCGGCCGGATTGTTGCCCTCGAGCTTCGCGAGCACCACGTTGTTGCGAGCGCGAATCTCGTCGTCCGGCAGGCGGACCAGTTGCACGAGCGGCGTATTGCCGATCGTGTCTTCGATAGTTTTGTAAGCCATGGGTATACCGTGAGTACGAGGCCGATCAATCGATCGATTGTAAACCAGCACCGGCACGCGCGCCGGCAACCCCATTGCGCCGATGGAATACGCGTGCCGCGGTTCGTGATCGCGCCGCACGCCGCACCACGCAAAAAACCCGCGGCATGCCGCGGGAAGCCGTCGCAACGACGGCGACTGAAGGAGCGCTTTGTCGCTTGCGTGACGCGTTATTTCTGCGCGGTGCGGGCCGGTGCGGCAGCAGGCTTCGCTGCCGCCGGCTTGCCCGCGGCGGCCGGCGTCGTACCGGCGCCGGCCGCCGCACCGATCGTCAAGCCTTCCTGCTGAAGCCGCTCGACGGTGTGCCCGCCCATGCCTTTCACACGCTTGGCGAGATCGTCCGCATTCCTGAACGGACCGCGTGCGCCGCGCTCGTCGAGAATCGCCTTCGCGCGTGCCGGGCCGATGCCCTTGATGCCGACGAGCGCATCCTCGTTCGCGGTGTTGACGTCGACGGCCGCCCAGGCCGACGCTACTGCGCCGAGCATGACCGCTGCGGCAAACCATTTCCTGAACATGTGCTGGATCTCCGAAGAAAACGGCCGGCGGCTGCCGACCGTGAGACCCAGTCTATCGATGCAACGCGCCGGTTTAAACCTGGCCGGATAGCCAACGCACGTAACGATCGACGCCTTCCTGCACGGTCAGGAACGGTGCGTCGTAGCCAGCCGCGCGCAGTTTCGTCTGGTCGGCCTGCGTGAAGCACTGGTACTTGCCGCGCAGCGCATCGGGGAACGGCACGTACTCGATCAACCCTTGCTCGACCTGCTGCGCAAGCGTCAGCGGCGGCTGGTTGTCGAGCGCGCGCAACGTGTTCACGACCGTCGAAGCGATATCGTTGAACGGCTGCGCCCGGCCCGTGCCGAGATTGAAGATGCCCGACTTATCCGGATGGTCGAAGAAGAACAGATTCACCTTGGTCACGTCCTCGACCGACACGAAATCGCGCGTCTGCTCGCCCGGCGCATAACCGTTGTATTCGCCGAACAGCTTCACCTTGCCTTCCGCGCGGAACTGGTTGAAGTTGTGGAACGCGACCGACGCCATGCGGCCCTTGTGCGTCTCGCGCGGGCCGTACACGTTGAAATAGCGGAAGCCCGCGATCTGGCTCTTCGCGCTCGGCAGCACGCGACGGATCACCTGGTCGAACAGGAACTTCGAATAGCCGTACACGTTCAGCGGCGCCTCGACGTCGCGCTCCTCGACGAAACGCGTCGAGCCGCCGTAGATCGCGGCCGACGATGCATACAGGAACTGCGTGCCCTGCGCGAGGCAGGTATCGAGCACCGCGCGGCTGTAGCGGAAGTTGTTGTCCATCATGTAGCGGCCGTCGGTTTCCATCGTGTCCGAACAGGCGCCTTCATGAAATACCGCGCGTACCTTGCCGAAATCGCCGCGCGCAAAGCGCTCGACGAATTCGGTCTTGTCGAGATAGTCGTCGATCTCGCAATCGACGAGATTGCGAAACTTGTCTGCGCGGGTCAGGTTGTCGACCGCGATGATGCGCGTCTCGCCGCGCTCGTTGAGCGCCTTGACGATGTTCGCGCCGATAAAACCGGCTGCGCCGGTGACGATGAGGGTCATGATCGTCCTGCCTGAAAAGTGCGAGCCCACTCGGGCGACGCGCTCGTCGCGCCGCCGAATGCGCTCAGTGAAACAGTTCGTCGTAATCCACCGTGGCCGTGCCGAGCTTGCCGACCACGATGCCTGCCGCGCGATTCGCGAGCACCACCGCGTCGACGAGCGGCACCCCGGCGCCGAGCATCGTCGCGACCGTCGCGATCACGGTGTCGCCCGCGCCCGACACGTCGAACACTTCGCGCGCGAGCGCCGGCGCATGCAGTTCGCCGCCGGCGGAAAAGAGCGTCATGCCCTCTTCCGAACGGGTGAGCAACAGTGCGTCGATGTCGAGCTCCGCACGCAGATTCGCGACGCGCGCGCGCAGGTCGTCTTCCGATTTCCACTGCCCGACCACCTCGCGCAGTTCCGCGCGATTCGGCGTGATCAGCGATGCGCCGCGATAGCGTGCCCAGTCGTCGCCCTTCGGGTCGACCAGCACCGCCTTGCCCGCCGCACGCGCCTTCTCGATCATCGTCGTGACGTGCGTGAGGCCGCCTTTGGCGTAATCCGACATGAGCACGACGTCGTGCTGCGGCAGCAGCACATCGAAGCGCGCGAGCCCCGCAAGCAATACCTCGTGCGTCGGCATCGCCTCGAAGTCGACGCGCAGCAGTTGCTGCTGGCGCGCGAGCACGCGCAGCTTGATCGTGGTCGGCAGCGCCGGATCGCGCTCGAGATGCGGCGTCACGCCGCTGCTGCCGAGCAACTCGACGATCCGCTCGCCGGGTTCGTCGCAACCGACGACGCACAGCAGCCCGGCCTGGCCGCCGAGCGTCACGGCATTGCGCGCGACGTTGGCCGCGCCGCCGAGCCGCTCCTCCTGACGCTGCACGTGCACGACCGGCACCGGCGCCTCAGGCGAAATGCGGTCGACGTTGCCGAACCAGTAACGGTCGAGCATCACGTCGCCGACGACGAGCACACGCGAGCGCGCGAGTTGCTCGCGCGGCACCGGAACGACTTCGCGAAGAGTATTCATCGTAGGTTCAGCCACGGGAGGACAACTGGGGATCGACATACGGCCGGCCGATCGCGTAGTAGTCGATGCCCAACTCGGCCATCGCATCCGGCTCGTACAGGTTGCGCCCGTCGAAGATCACCGGTGCCTTCAGCTCCGCCTTCAGGCGCGTGAAATCGGGGCTGCGGAATTCCTTCCATTCGGTCACGATCACGAGTGCATCCGCACCGGTGACCGCGACGTCCTGCGTATCGACGAGATGCAGCCGCGCCAGTGCGTCCGCATCGTCGCCGAAATCCAGCGCGAACACGCGGCGCGCTTCGTCGACTGCGACCGGATCGTAGGCGCGCACGGTCGCGCCGCGTTCGAGCAGCGCGGCGATCAGGCGACGGCTCGGCGCTTCGCGCATGTCGTCGGTGTTCGGCTTGAACGCGAGGCCCCAGACCGCGAATTCGCGGCCCGTCAGGTCGGCGCCGAAGCGCTGCTCGATCTTGCCGATCAGCACGTCCTTCTGCGCATGGTTGGCGGCCTCGACGGCCTCCAGGATACGCAGCGGCTGGCCGTTCTCGCCCGCGGTGCGGATCAGCGCCTGCACGTCCTTCGGAAAGCACGAGCCGCCGTAGCCGACGCCGGCATACAGGAAGTGATAGCCGATGCGCGGATCGGAGCCGATCCCGCGGCGCACGGCCTCGATGTCGGCGCCGACCTTGTCGGCGAGATTCGACATTTCGTTCATGAACGAGATGCGCGTCGCGAGCATCGCGTTCGCCGCATACTTCGCGAATTCCGCCGAACGCACGTCCATGTAGATCGTGCGCTCGTGGTTGCGGTTGAACGGCGCGTAGAGCTTCTTCATCTTCTCGCGCGCGATCGTGCCGGTTTCGTCGTCGTCGACGCCGATGATGATCCGGTCGGGGCGCATGAAGTCCTCGACCGCGGCGCCTTCCTTCAGGAACTCCGGGTTCGACACGACCGAGAAGCGGTGCGCGACGCTGCCCGCGAGCCCGCGTGCCGCAAGCGCTTCGTCGACCACGCCGCGCACGCGCTGCGCGGTGCCGACCGGCACCGTCGACTTGTCGACGATCACCTTGAAGCTCGTCATGTGGCGACCGATGTTGCGCGCGGCCTCGAGCACGTATTGCAGGTCGGCCGAGCCGTCCTCGTCGGGCGGCGTGCCGACCGCGATGAACTGGATCTCGCCATGCGCGACGCTCGCCTCGATGTCGGTCGAGAAGCGCAGGCGCCCCGCCGTGCGGTTGCGCGCGATGATGTCCAGCAGCCCCGGTTCGTGAATCGGCATCCCGCCGTTGTTCAGGATGTCGATCTTGCGCGGATCGACGTCGAGACAGAAGACGTCGTGACCGATCTCCGCGAGGCAGGCGCCCGTGACGAGACCGACATAGCCGGTGCCGATGATGGTGATTTTCATAGATGTTCCGGTACTTCCCGGTAATGGACTAACTTGGCCGCCGGGACGAGCCCGGCGGCAACCGCAGCGCGTTGGCTCCGCGTGCCGGGATCAGCCCGGCATCGCAGGTTCGACGCGGCGCGGCGCATAGGTTTCCCAGCCGCTGCATCCGGGGCACTGCCAGTAGAAGAGCCGTGCCCGGAAACCGCAATTCTGGCACGTATACCGTGGCAGATTTTTCGTGCGCTGCTTGATCAACGCACGCATCATTTCAAGTTCCTTACGACGCGGTTCGTCGGCCGCCGCGATCTGCGCATCGAGCAGATGCAGCATCCCCGACAGGTTCGGCGACTTTTCCATTTGCGTGCGCGCGAGCGTGTGGGCCGCATCCTGGCCGCGCAATCCGGCGATATGCTGATAGGCGATGTCGAGCAGGTCGTTCGACGGATACCGATCGACGTACCCCATCAGCAATTCCGCGCCCTCGACGTTCTTGCCGAGCGCGACGTACGCCTTCATCAGCTTGTCCGCGACGAGCGGCAGATACGCCGGATTCTGCGCTTCGACGCGCTTCCAGTGCTCGATTGCGGCCGCGTGATCGCCCGCCGCCTCGGCCGCGTCGCCGGACAGGACCGTCGCCCGGACGTTCTGCGGATTCACCGTCAGCGCGAGGCGCAACTGTTCGGCCGCCGCGGCGGCGTTCTTGCGCTGCAGCGCGTCCTGCGCGAGTTCGCAGTGGAACTGCGCAATTTCGGTGCCGAGCGGCTTGTCGCTCATCGATTCGATGCGCCTCGCGGTATCGATCGACTTGTTCCAGTCCTTCTCGATCTCGTAGATCGTCAGCAGCGCCCGCTGTGCGCCAAGCGCGTAGTCGCCGTCGGCGAGCTTGTGGAACGCCTCTTCGGCGCGATCGAGCAGGCCGGCTTTCAGGAAATCCTGGCCGAGCTCGTACAGCGCGTGGTCGCGCTCGTTGACCGGCAGATCGGTGCGGCTCAGCAGGTTCTGGTGCACGCGGATCGCGCGATCGGTCTCGCCGCGACGGCGAAACAGGTTGCCCAGCGCGAAGTGCAACTCGACCGTTTCGGGATCGAGCTTGGCCACCTCGATGAACGCATCGATCGCCTTGTCGGGTTGTTCGTTCAACAGAAAATTCAGGCCGCGAAAATACGAGCGCGGCAGGTTGGCACTCTCCGACAGGAGATTCTTCAGGTCATAGCGTGACGCCGCCCACCCGAGCGCGAACGCGACCGGAATCGCGAGCAACCACCAGAAATCCAGATCCATGCGAAATATCGAAGCAGAGACGAAAACCGCGCGATGATCGCGCGGCGTCCGTGTTAAATGACGGGCGGCATCGGCGGCTGGTCGATGACGGCAGGCGTTTCGCGCGCCGCACGCAGATCGCGCTTCAAACGCCCGTTCTCGATGCGCAGCCGGAAGATCGAAGGCAGCGCGGACAGCAGGCCGGCCAGCAGCCCCACGGCGAAGAATGCCAGGCCGATCAGGATCAGCGGCGCTTGCCATGCGTAGCCGGCAACGAAATTCAGCGTCGCGGTTTGTGTATTGGCCAGCGCAAGCACCAGCAGCAGGACGAACACCAATACCCGGATCAGCCAGACGATAAACTTCATGAAGCCCTCTCTTTGTTGAGGTTTGCCGCGGCGCGCGACTCCCCTTCGTCGCACCGAATCGACCCGTATTGTAAAGGAAGCGTTTCCGCGGCTGCGCAGATCCTGTGCGCCACGTTGCGCGTCAGGTTGCCGGAAATGAAAAAAGCGCCCGCAAGGGGCGCTTTTCTTTTCAGCCTTCGCCGGACAGGTTCCGGGCAAACCGAACGACGCTCAACGCTCGTCGTCCGGATCGTCAGCCTTCAGCGGTTCACCGGCGCGGCCGTCGACGCGTTCACGCAATTCCTTGCCAGGCTTGAAGTGCGGCACGAACTTCTCGGGCACCTGCACTTTCTCCCCCGACTTCGGGTTGCGTCCGACGCGCGCCGGGCGACGATTGAGGCCAAAGCTGCCGAAACCCCGAATTTCAATGCGATGCCCTTTCGCCAGGGCGTCGGACATCGCATCGAGCATCGTTTTCACCGCGAAATCCGCATCCTTGAGGACAAGTTGCGGAAATCGCGATGCCAGCTGCGCGACCAACTCGGATTTGGTCATACTTCAGCAGACCTCGTAAGGCTTACTGGTTCTGGCCGTCGAGCTTCGCCTTCAGCAGCGCGCCGAGGTTGGTCGTACCGGTCGCAGCAGCGCTGGAGTCCGACTGCAGGCCGCGGATCGCTTCCTGTTGTTCAGCCGAATCCTTCGCCTTGATCGACAGGTTGATGCCGCGCGACTTGCGATCGATGTTGATCACCATCGCGTTGACCTTGTCGCCTTCCTTCAGCACGTTGCGTGCGTCTTCGACGCGATCCTGCGAGATTTCCGACGCACGCAGGTAGCCTTCGACGTCGCCCGTCAGCGTGACGACCGCACCCTTCGCATCGACCGTCTTCACGACGCCGTCGACGATCGAGCCCTTGTCGTTCATTGCAACGTAGTTGCTGAACGGGTCGCCTTCGAGCTGCTTGATGCCGAGCGAAATGCGCTCCTTCTCGACGTCGATACCGAGCACGATTGCTTCGACTTCGTCGCCCTTCTTGTACTTGCGAACGGCTTCTTCGCCGGCTTCGCTCCACGACAGGTCCGACAGGTGGACCAGGCCGTCGATGCCGCCCGGCAGACCGATGAACACGCCGAAGTCGGTGATCGACTTGATTGCGCCCGTGATCTTGTCGCCCTTCTTGAAGTTGCGGCTGAAGTCATCCCACGGATTCGGCTTGCACTGCTTCATGCCGAGGCTGATACGACGACGGTCTTCGTCGATCTCGAGGACCATGACTTCGACTTCGTCGCCCAGCTGGACAACCTTCGACGGCGCAACGTTCTTGTTGGTCCAGTCCATTTCCGACACGTGGACGAGGCCTTCGATGCCCGATTCCACTTCGACGAATGCGCCGTAGTCGGTGATGTTCGTGACCTTGCCGAACAGGCGCGTGCCCGACGGGTAACGGCGCGAGATGCCTTCCCACGGATCGTCGCCCAGTTGCTTGATGCCCAGCGAGACGCGGTTCTTCTCTTGGTCGAACTTGAGGATCTTCGCGGTGACTTCCTGGCCAACCGACAGGACTTCGCTCGGGTGACGCACACGACGCCATGCGATGTCGGTGATGTGCAGCAGGCCGTCGATGCCGCCGAGGTCGACGAACGCGCCGTAGTCGGTGATGTTCTTGACCACGCCGTTGACGATCGCGCCTTCCTTCAGCGTCTCGAGCAGCTTCGCGCGCTCTTCGCCCTGGGTTGCTTCGATCACTGCACGACGCGACAGCACGACGTTGTTACGCTTGCGATCGAGCTTGATCACGCGGAACTCGAGCGTCTTGCCTTCGTACGGGGTCGTGTCCTTGACCGGACGCGTGTCGACCAGCGAACCCGGCAGGAACGCGCGGATGCCGTTGACCATCACGGTCATGCCGCCCTTCACCTTGCCGGTGATCGTGCCGGTGACGAGCTCGTTGTTGTCGAGTGCCTTTTCCAGCGACAGCCACGATGCAAGGCGCTTCGCCTTGTCGCGCGACAGGATCGTGTCGCCGTAGCCGTTTTCGAGTGCGTCGATCGCGACGGACACGAAATCGCCCGACTGCACCTCAACCTCGCCCTGATCGTTCAGGAATTCCTCGATCGGAATGTAAGCCTCGGACTTCAGGCCTGCATTGACGACCACGAAGTTGTGGTCGACGCGCACGACTTCGGCGGAAATCACTTCGCCGGCGCGCATGTCTTGGCGGGTCAGCGACTCTTCGAACAGAGCCGCAAAGGATTCGGTATTCGGGTTGGAGGTTTGCAGGTCGGACATAAAAATCTGATTGTGCATGGCTCGCTGTGCCACGCCGGCCGGAATGGCAGGCTGAAAGGGCCAGATCGAGGACCACACGGGGTTAAGGGTTCGAAACACGCTCCGCGCTTGCGACGCGGAGCACCTACCGCTGCCCGCCTACTCAGGCGGGCTGGCCGAGCGCCCGGTACCACTGCAGCACCTGATCGACGGCTTCATCGATCGAAAGTGCCGACGTATCGAGCAGCTTGGCATCTGCCGCAGGCTTCAGCGGCGCGGCCGCGCGATTGCTGTCGCGCGCGTCACGTTCACGAAGATCCCGGAGCAAGTCATCTATATTAGCAGAAAAACCTTTTTGCATCAATTGCTTATGCCGCCTGGTCGCGCGCGCCTCGGCGCTGGCCGTCAGGAACACCTTCAGCACGGCGTCCGGGAAGATCACGGTGCCCATGTCGCGCCCGTCCGCCACGAGGCCCGGCGTCTTGCGGAACGCGCGCTGGCGCGCGACGAGCGCGGCGCGCACGGGGCCGTGCACGGCAATGGCCGACGCGCGGTTGCCGACCGCTTCGGCGCGAATGTCGTTCGACACGTCGACGCCGTCGAGTTGCGCGCACCCCTCACGGAACGTGATGTGCAGATCGTCGATCAGCTTCACGAGCGCGTCGATGTCCTCCGCCGCGATGCCGTAGCGCACGCTCGCGAGCGCCGCGAGCCGGTACAGCGCGCCGCTGTCGAGCAGGTGGAAGCCAAGGTGCGCGGCGACGAGCGCCGCGACGGTGCCCTTGCCGGAAGCGGTCGGGCCGTCGATCGTGATGACGGGAGTCGGGTGAAAGGGTCGGGTCGATTTCATCGGAACAGTCGGGTCAGGCTTTGGCGAGCGCGGCGAAGCGGTCGAAATAGTCGGGGAACGTCTTGCCGACGCACTTCGGATCGTTGATCCGCACGGGCACGCCGCCCAGGCTGACGAGCGAGAAGCACATCGCCATCCGGTGATCGTCGTACGTATCGATCGCCGCGTTCGGCGTGAGCTTGGCCGGCGGCGTGACGACGAGATAGTCGGGGCCTTCCTCGACGATCGCGCCGACCTTGCGCAGCTCGGTCGCCATCGCGGCGATGCGGTCCGTCTCCTTCACGCGCCAGCTCGCGATGTTGCGCAGCGTGCTCGTGCCGTTCGCGAACAGCGCCGCGACCGCGATGGTCATCGCGGCGTCGGGAATCAGGTTGAAGTCCATGTCGATCGGCTCCAGCTTGCCGTGATCGTGGCCGATGCCGCGCACGTCGATCCAGTCGTCGCCCATCGTCACGTTCGCGCCCATCTGCATCAGCGCATTCGCGAAGCCGACGTCGCCCTGGATGCTCGCGCGCCCCACGCCCTCGACCCGCAGCGGGCCGCCGCCGAGCGCGCCGGCCGCGAGGAAGTACGATGCGGACGACGCGTCGCCCTCGACCATGATCCGCCCCGGCGAGCGGTAGCGGACGCCGGCCGGCACCACGAAGCGCTGCCAGCCGTCGCGCTCGACGGTCACGCCGAAGCGCGCCATCAGCCGGATCGTGATGTCGATGTACGGCTTCGAGATCAATTCGCCGTCGACTTCGACGACGGTCCTGCCGTCCTTCGCCTTCACGAGCGGCAGCGTCATCAGGAGCGCGGTGAGGAACTGGCTCGACACGTCGCCGCGCACGCGGATCGGTGCATCGACCGAAATCGTCGCCGGCTTGATCCGCAGCGGCGGGTAGCCTTCGTTCAGCTCGTAGTCGATCTGCGCGCCGATCTGGCGCAGGCCGTCGACGAGATCGCCGATCGGCCGCTCGTGCATGCGCGGCACGCCGTGCACGCGGTAGTCACCGCCGTTCACCGCGAGTGCGGCGGTCAGCGGCCGCACGGCCGTGCCCGCGTTGCCGAGGAACAGGTCGGCCGTCTTCGCGGTGAACGCGCCGCGCGTGCCGGTGACGACACAGGTGTCGCCGTCGCGCGCGAGCTTCACGCCGAGCTTGCCGAGCGCGTCGAGCATCACGCGCGTGTCGTCGGAGTCGAGCAGGTTGGTGATCGTCGTTTCGCCTTCGGCGAGCGCCGCGAGCAGCAGCACGCGGTTCGAAATGCTTTTCGAGCCGGGCAGGCGCACGGTGCCCGATGCGCTGGAGTACGGGCCGAGATCGAGGTAGTCCATGGGAATCGTCCTGTTATTTCTTGACCGGTTCGGCAGCAGGCGTGCCGCCGCGTTCCTGCCATGCCTTGCGTGCGGCACGCGAGCGCGTGAAGACGGCTTCGAGCGCCGCGCCGTCGCCGGCGTCGATCGCCGCGCGCAACCGCGTGAGCACGCGCGTGTAGCCGTCGAGTTCGTCGAGCAGCGCCGCGCGGTTCGCGACGCACACGTCGCGCCACATTTCCGGGCTCGACGCCGCGATGCGCGTGAAATCGCGGAAACCACCGGCCGCGTACGAGAATTTCAGTTCCGCGTCGGCCTCGCCGAGAATCTGCTCGACGAGCGCGAACGACAACACGTGCGGCAGATGGCTGATCGACGCGAATACGCGATCGTGCTGCTCGGTGCTCATCGTGCGCACGTCGGCGCCGGTCGCGCGCCACATCGCGTCGATCCGGGCCACCGCTTCGGGCGCGCTCTCCGGCAGCGGGCACAGCACGACGTTGCGACCGACGTAGAGGTCCGGCAACGCAGCCTCGACCCCGCTCGATTCGCGCCCCGCGATCGGGTGACCGGGCACGAACTGCGCGATCCGCGCGCCGAGCGCGTCACGCGCGGCCGCGACGACATCGGACTTGGTGCTACCGGCGTCGGTGACGATCGTCGCGCCGTCGAGCCACGGCGCGATGCGCGCGAGCAACGGGCCCGTCTGCGCGACGGGCGCGGCCAGCAAGACGAGATCGGCGCCGGCGAGCGCGTCGCGCAACTGCGCGTCGTCGTCGAGTGCCGCCGCGCGATCGATCACGCCGAGCGACAGCGCGCGCTCGACCGATGCGCGCGAGCGGCCCACGCCGACGATCTCGCCCGCGCCGCCCGGCGCGCGCTCGCGCAGCGCGCGGGCCAGCGATCCGCCGATCAGGCCGACGCCGAAGATGACCAGTTTGTTGAATGCAAAGCCTGACACGACAAGAGCCAAGTTACGCGCACGAAACGACGCCCGCACGCGGAATTCCAGATTCCGGGCACCGGGCCCGCACCCGGCGCAGCCTGCACCGGATACCGCCCGAACCCGCCTTCGGCAGCGCCGACCGGCCTGCCCCGCCCGCCCGGCCGCCACGCCTGCCTCAAGCAGGCGCTGGGCCACCGCGCGTCAGCGTGCGCGCGGATACGAACCGAGTATCTTCAGGAACGCAGCCTTCTGGCCGAGCTCCGTCAGTGCGGCCGCCACCGCCGCATCGTCGCGGTGCCCTTCGATGTCGATGTAGAAGTAGTACTCCCACGTGCCGACGCGCGCCGGACGCGATTCGAAGCGCGTCATCGACACGCCGTGCCGCGCGAGCGGCTCGAGCAGCTTGAACACGGCGCCCGGCTCGTTCTTCACCGACACGATCAGCGACGTCTGGTCGTGACCGCTCTGGCCGGCCGGCTGCTTGCCGATGATCACGAAGCGCGTGCGATTGTGCGGATCGTCCTGGATCAGCGAGAACGCGATCTGCAGGCCGTAATGCGCGGCTGCACGATCGCCTGCGATCGCGGCGACGGTCGGATCGGCCGCCGCAAGACGCGCGGCCTCCGCGTTGCTCGCGACGGCCTGCCGCTCGAGCTGCGGCGCATTCGCCGCGAGCCACTGCTGGCATTGCGCGAGTGCCTGCGCATGCGCGCAGACGCGCTTCACGCCGTCGAGCGTGCCGCTCTGCGTGAGCAGGTTGTGATGGATCGGCAGCGCGAGCTCGCCGCTGATCAGCAGCTGGGTCTGCAGCAGCAGGTCGAGCGTGCGCGATACGGCGCCTTCGGTCGAATTCTCGACCGGCGCGATGCCGAACGCGGATGCCCCGGCCTCGACCGAGCGGAACACCTCGTCGATCGACGGGCACGGCAGCCCTTCGATCGACTGGCCGAAATACTCGAGCATCGCCTGCTCGCTGTACGTGCCGACCGGCCCGAGGAACGCGACGTGGATCGTCTGCTCGAGCGCGCGGCTCGCCGCCATGATCTCGCGCCAGATCGCGCTGATGTGCTCGCTCGCGAGCGGCCCGGCGCTCATGTCCTGCAGCCGCGCGATCACCTGCAGCTCGCGCTCCGGCCGGAACACCGGCGCGTTGAAATGCTTCTTGACCTCGCCCACCTCGAGCGCCACCGCGGCGCGCTGGTTCAGGAGCGCGATCAGCTGCGCGTCGATCGCGTCGATGCGGTCGCGCAGCGGTTTCAGGCGGGAATTCAGTTCGTCGTCCATGCGTTTTGCCGTGCTGTTTGAACAGCGCCGCCGTCAGGCGCCGCGCTGCTCGAAGTCCTTCATGTACTCGACGAGCGCCTTCACGCCCTCGAGCGGCACCGCGTTGTAGATCGACGCCCGCATGCCGCCGACGGACTTGTGGCCCTTCAGCTGCAGCAACCCGCGCGCCTTTGCGCCGGCAAGGAAGTCTTCGTTGCGCGTTTCGTCGGCCAGGAAAAACGGCACGTTCATCCGCGAACGTGCTGCCGGCTCGACCTTGTTCAGATAGAAGCTGCTCGCGTCGATCGTGTCGTAGAGCAGCTTCGATTTTTCGATGTTGCGGGCCTCGATCGCCTCAAGGCCGCCCTGCCGCTTCAGCCACTGGAACACGAGGCCCGCGATGTAGATCGCGTAGGTGGGCGGCGTGTTGTACAGCGAGTTGTTCGCGGCGATGGTCTTCCATTCGAATGCGGACGGGCAGATCGACAGCGCGCGATCGAGCAGATCCTCGCGCACGATCACGACCGTCACGCCGGCCATCCCGATGTTCTTCTGCGCGCCGCCGAACAGCACGCCGTACTTCGCGACATCCATCGGGCGCGACAGGATGTGCGACGAGACATCGGCGACCAGCGGCACGTCGCCGAGATCCGGGATCTCGAACGTCTCGACGCCGTCGATCGTCTCGTTGGTGCACAGGTGCACGTAGGCCGGATCGTCCGACAGCTGCCATTCGGCGCGCGCGGGCGCACGCGTGAAGCCGTTCTCCGTCTTGCCGCTCGCGGCGAGATGCGGCGTGCAGAACTTCTTCGCCTCGCCGAACGATTTCTGCGACCACGAACCCGTCACGACGAAGTCGGCCGTGTTGCGCGCGCCGAGCAGGTTCATCGGCACGATCGCGTTTTCCGCGATGCCGCCGCCCTGCAGGAACAGGATCCGGTGGCTCGCCGGCACGCCGAGCAGGTCGCGCAGGTCGGTCAGCGCGGCCTCGTGGATCGACATGAATTCCTTGCCGCGATGGCTCATCTCCATCACGCTCATGCCGCTGCCATGCCAGTCGAGCATTTCGTCGGCGGCCTGCCGCAGCACTTCCTCGGGCATCGCCGCAGGGCCGGCGGAGAAATTAAAGACGCGCATCGTGAAAACCTCGGGAGGGACGCGACCGGCTTGCCACCGGCAAAACGCGCCAGAAAAGAAATGGCCGCTTGCGCTCGCGCGCAAACGGCCATTATCGCACTGTCGTCAGGCTCCCGCCAAACCCGGCCGAACGGCCGGGGGCGCGCCCGGACAGCTTACTTGCCCGGCTTGACTGCTGCGACTTCCTTGTCAGCCTGCGTACGCGTTGCCTGGATCGCTTGCGGCATGTACTTCTGCATCAGGCCGTTGACCACGTCGCGACCGACCTGATCCTGAACCTGGATGAACTTGCGGCCCGTCGGGCTCTTGTAGAACGTCGTCAGATCCTTGATCTCCGACGTGCTGTAGTACTTCGCGTACGCGTCGTACTGAGCCGACATCGCGTCGCTCTGGAACTGTTGCGTGCCGAACACCTTGCCTGCGCCGTCGACCAGCTTCGGCACCGCGTTCTTCTGCAGCGTCGGAACGGCAGCCTGCTTCTGCTTGTCGTTCAGCGTCTTGTTTTCCGACAGCGCGTCCGACAGGATCGCCGGCACGAGTTGCTTGGCCTGCATTTCGGCGCTGTTGCCGATTGCCGACACGAGCTTCGGCGCGTCGATCGCGTCGAGCAGATCCTTGATCGCCGCCTTCTTGTCGGCGTCGATCGGCGCAGCTGCCGCCGGTGCAGCCGGTGCGGAATTCGACAGCGCCTGCGCCATCGCGAACGTCGGCACCAGTGCAGCCAGCAGGACCAGTTGCTTGAATTGCTTTTGCATCATCACTCCCTTTTGGAAATATGAATGGTTGCTCGCCGGCCGCGGCGCTTTTCGCCCGCGGCGGCCAGAGTCTCATCCGTTCTTCAGGCTTCGCCGTCCGACGCCTCGTCGGCCTCGCCCTCTCCCTCTTCGGCCTCGGCGATCTGCTGCAGGCCAGAGAGCTTGGTACCCTCATCGAGACTGATGAGTGTAACACCTTGCGTGGCGCGCCCCATCTCGCGAATCTCGGATACGCGGGTGCGAATCAACACGCCGGCCGTCGTGATCAGCATGATCTGATCCTCGGCGTCGACGAGCGTGGCAGCCACGACCTTGCCGTTGCGCTCGGACGTCTGGATCGCGATCATACCCTTCGTGCCGCGGCCATGGCGCGTGTACTCGGTGATCGGCGTGCGTTTGCCGTAGCCGTTTTCGGTAGCGGTGAGCACGGTCTGCTCCTCGCTGCCCGCGACCAGCAGCGCGATGACCTGCTGCCCGTCCTCGAGCTGCATGCCGCGCACGCCGCGCGCCTCGCGCCCCATCGGGCGCACGTCGTTCTCGTCGAAACGCACGGCCTTGCCGGAGTCCGAGAACAGCATCACGTCGTGCGCACCGTCGGTGATCGACGCGCCGATCAGGTAGTCGCCCTCGTCGAGGCCGACCGCGATGATGCCCTTCTTCATCGGGCGGCTGAACGCTTCGAGCGGCGTCTTCTTCACGGTGCCGAGCGACGTCGCCATGAAGATGAACTTGTCGGCCGAGAATTCCTTGACCGGCAGCACGACGTTGATCTTCTCGCCTTCCTGCAGCGGGAACATGTTGACGATCGGACGGCCGCGCGAGTTGCGCGAGCCTTGCGGCACCTCATAGACCTTGACCCAGTACACGCGGCCCCGGTTCGAGAAGCACAGGATGTAGTCGTGCGTGTTCGCGATGAACAGCGTCTCGATCCAGTCGTCTTCCTTCATCTGCGTCGCCTGCTTGCCGCGACCGCCGCGCTTCTGCGCGCGGTACTCGGACAGCGGCTGCGACTTCACGTAGCCCGCATGCGACATCGTGACGACCATGTCCTGCGGCGTGATCAGATCCTCGGTGTTCAGCTCGGTCGCGTTCAGCTCGATCCTCGAGCGGCGCGCGTCGCCGAATTCGGCCTTCACCGCGGTCAGCTCCTCGCCGATCATCGTCGTGATCCGCTCGGGGCGCGCGAGGATGTCCAGCAGGTCGGCGATCTGCGCCATCACGTCGCGGTACTCGCCGATGATCTTGTCCTGCTCGAGGCCGGTCAGGCGCTGCAGGCGCATCTGCAGGATTTCCTGCGCCTGCGTGTCGGACAGGCGGTACAGCCCGTCGGCCTGCATCCCGAACGCCGGGTTCAGGCCTTCCGGACGGTACGCGGAACGGCCGCCGGCCGCCGCGTTCTCGCTCTCGGCGCGCGTCAGCATCTCGCGCACGAGCGACGAATCCCACGGCTTGGCCATCAGTTCCTGCTTCGCGATCGGCGGCGTCGGCGCGGCCTTGATGATCGCGATGAACTCGTCGATGTTCGCGAGCGCGACCGCGAGACCTTCGAGCACGTGGCCGCGTTCGCGGGCCTTGCGCAGTTCGTAGATCGTGCGGCGCGTCAGCACTTCGCGTCGGTGCGACAGGAAGCACTGCAGGATTTCCTTCAGGTTCAGCAGCTTCGGCTGGCCGTCGACCAGCGCGACCATGTTCATGCCGAACGTGTCCTGCAGCTGCGTCGCCTTGTACAGGTTGTTCAGCACCACTTCAGGCACTTCGCCGCGCTTGAGCTCGATCACGACACGCATGCCGCTCTTGTCGGACTCGTCGCGGATGTCGGAAATGCCTTCGAGCTTCTTCTCGTTGACGAGCTCGGCGATCCGCTCGAGCAGCGAGCGCTTGTTCACCTGGTACGGCAGCTCGTCGACGATGATCGCCATCCGCTGGCCGCGGTCGATCTCCTCGAAGTGCGTGGCCGCGCGCATCACGACGCGGCCGCGCCCGGTGCGGTAGCCGTCGCGCACGCCGGCGACGCCGTAGATGATGCCGGCCGTCGGGAAGTCCGGCGCCGGGATGATCTCGATCAGCTCGTCGATCGTCGCTTCCGGGTTGCCCAGCAGGTGCTGGCACGCGTCGACGACTTCGTTCAGGTTGTGCGGCGGGATGTTGGTCGCCATGCCGACCGCGATGCCCGACGAGCCGTTGATCAGCAGGTTCGGGATGCGCGACGGCAGGACCGACGGCTGCATTTCGTTGCCGTCGTAGTTCGGCTCGAAATCGACCGTTTCCTTGTCGATGTCGGCAAGCAGCTCGTGACCGATCTTCGCCATGCGAATTTCGGTGTAACGCATCGCCGCGGCATTGTCGCCGTCGATCGAGCCGAAGTTGCCCTGTCCGTCGATCAGCATGTAGCGCAGCGAGAAGTCCTGCGCCATCCGCACGATCGTGTCGTAGACCGCGGTATCGCCGTGAGGGTGATATTTACCGATCACGTCGCCGACGATACGCGCCGACTTCTTGTACGCGCGGTTCCAGTCGTTGTTCAGTTCGTGCATCGCGAACAACACGCGCCGGTGCACGGGCTTGAGGCCATCGCGGACATCCGGGAGGGCACGTCCGACGATCACGCTCATCGCGTAATCGAGATACGAACGGCGCATTTCCTCCTCTAGGGAGGTGGGCAGGGTCTCTTTGGCGAATTGATCCATGTATCCGTATCGTTTCGGAGCGAAGACGGCGAACGCCTTTCGCGTGGGCGCTGCATGCGCAACGCAACGCGAGATTCTAACATGCGCCCATCAGCCGCCAATCCGCCTCCCCCTCTATATGTAAACAGCAAAAATCGCGGTCGCCGCGAATCGGCCGAAATCGCGTGCGACTCGACGTCGCAGGCGGTCGCCCCCGCGTTTCATGCGCACGAGTAAACAACTGCATGCATTCACGCAATTTCGCCGCCCCGCTCTTGACAATCTCTAAAAGTTACGGCAGGCCGGTGTTGCGCATGCACCACAAAGTTGAAGCGATCTTGGGGTGGGGAGGATTTTTTTTCGTAGGAAGGGAACGATATGGCAAAATGCCAACGCACTGAAAGTTAGACGCTGCTCGAAGTCTACACAGAGCGGTGCCGCGTTTTTTGTGCCGCACCAATGTTATACTTCGAGCAATGTATGACTTGTCACCGTCAACAGGCTCGCAGTAAACCTGCGGTAATCTCAATTTCGAGAGGAGAAATATGAATAAACTTTCAAAGCTCGCGTTCATTGCAGCTACCGCAGTTATGGCTGCATCCGCTTCGGCACAGTCGGTGCCGGCGTCGCGTCAAGCCGTCAATGACAACTGGGTGAACGGCACGGGCGAATGGGTGTGGATGAACGGCACGAACGAGCTCTGCTGGCGCGATGCGTTCTGGACGCCGGCCACCGCCAACGCGAAGTGCGATGGCGCACTGGTCGCCCAGGCACCGCAGCCGCCGGTCGCTCCGGTCGCTCCGGCCATCACGAGCCAGAAGATCACGTATCAAGCTGACGCACTGTTCGACTTCGACAAGGCAACGCTCAAGCCGCTGGGCAAGCAAAAGCTGGACGAACTGGCTTCGAAGATCGAAGGCATGAACACGGAAGTGGTCGTCGCAACGGGCTACACGGACCGCATCGGTTCGGACAAGTACAACGACCGTCTGTCGCTGCGCCGTGCGCAAGCCGTGAAGTCGTACCTGGTCAGCAAGGGTGTGCCGGCCAACAAGATCTACACGGAAGGCAAGGGCAAGCGCAACCCGGTTACGACTGGCTGCAACCAGAAGAACCGCAAGCAACTCATCGCCTGCCTCGCACCGGACCGCCGCGTGGAAGTCGAAGTGGTTGGTACGCAGCAAGTGCAGAAGACGACCGTTCCGGCAAACTAAGCCGCGGTTTTCGACTGCTTCAAAGCCCCGCTCCGGCGGGGCTTTTTCATTGACGCCCGTCCAGGCGCTCGCTGGCCTCGTAGTCCGCCCGCTTATATACTCGGGGCTGACGCACCGAAGCACCGCCCTCCTCTCGTAGCCCGTTTGCCGACATGACCAACGCCGATCCGCACGAACTCCAGAAATTCAGCGACCTCGCCCACCGTTGGTGGGACCCGAATGCCGAATTCAAACCGCTGCACGACCTGAACCCGGTCCGGCTCGGCTGGATCGACGCGCATGCGCATCTGGCCGGCAAGCGCGCACTCGACATCGGCTGCGGCGGCGGCATCCTGTCCGAATCGATGGCCGGGCTCGGCGCCCAGGTGAAAGGCATCGACCTGTCGACCGAAGCGCTCGGCGTGGCCGACCTGCACAGCCTCGAAAGCGGCATTTCGGTCGATTACGAGGCGATCGCCGCCGAAGCGATCGCCGCGCGCGAACCGGGTACCTACGACGTCGTCACCTGCATGGAAATGCTCGAGCACGTGCCGTCGCCGGGCGATGTCGTGGCCGCGTGCGCGACGCTCGTGAAGCCGGGCGGCTGGGTGTTCTTCTCGACGCTGAACCGCAACCTGAAGTCCTACCTGTTCGCCGTGATCGGCGCCGAGTACATCGCGCAAATGCTGCCGAAGGGCACGCACGATTACGCGCGCTTCATCCGCCCGTCGGAGCTGGCCGGCTTCGTGCGTGCGACGGATCTGCACATCGTCGAGATCAAGGGCATCACGTATCACCCGATCGGCAAGCGCTTCGCGCTGTCGAACGACACCGACATCAACTACCTCGTCGCGTGCCGCCGCGGCGCGTGACTCCCCGACCCGCATGACGACTTCCCTTTCGACCGCGCGGATCGCCGACGAGCCGCGCCTGCTGCACTGCGATGCGGTCCTGTTCGACCTGGACGGCACGCTCGCCGACACGGCGCCCGATCTCGCGGCAGCCGTCAACAAGATGCAGCGCGAACGCGGCCTGCCCGAAACGTCGCTCGACGTGTTGCGGCCGCTGGCCTCGGCCGGCGCGCGCGGGCTGCTCGGCGGCGCGTTCGGCATCGACCCGCACACGCCGGGCTACGACGCGATGCGCGACGAGTTCCTCGCCAACTATGCGACCGATCTGTGCGTGCATACCACGCTGTTCCCGGGCATCCGCGACGTGCTCGACGAACTCGATGCGCGCGGCGTGCGCTGGGGCATCGTCACGAACAAGGCGATGCGGCTCACGGCACCGCTCGTCGAGCTGCTCGGCCTCGCGTCGCGGGCCGCCTGCGTCGTCGGGGGCGACACAACGCCGCACTCGAAGCCGCATCCGGCCCCGCTGCTGCATGCAGCCGGCCAGCTGACGCTCGCGCCCGCGCGCATCGTCTACGTCGGCGACGACCTGCGCGACATTCAGGCCGGCAGCGCCGCCGGCATGGCCACGGTCGCGGCCGCATACGGCTATTGCGGCGACGGTATCGCGCCGGCCGACTGGCAGGCCCAGCACCTCGTCGACACGACGCAGGAACTGCGGGACCTGCTGCGCGATGTTGGGCTATAATGATTGATCTTATCCGCGGGGGCGACCTGGTTTCGACAGGGGTTGTGAAGCGGCTAGGGCATGTCGAGGACCCGTCACCTCGTTAATCAATGGGAAAATCGTAACTGCAAACGACGATACGTTCGCACTGGCAGCCTAAGGGCCGCCGTCCTCTGCCTAGTTCACTGACGGGCTAGTGTCGCAAGACCGGTAGCAATACCGCCAGAGGTCATTTACGTCAGTTAAGCCCTGTCGGCGTCGCGACGCCAGGGTCGAAAATCTAGCGAATCGCCGTAGTGCAGCGTGTTCGTCCGCGTCGCTGCGGTTAAATCAAAAGACTGGACTAAACATGTAGAACTAGTCGTGGAGCGCTTCTGGACGCGGGTTCGATTCCCGCCGCCTCCACCAAATTCCGCGTTCGTCGCACGAACCCCGCAAGACGCAAGTCTGCGGGGTTTTTTGTTGCCGACGAAACGCACGTCCGACCCCTTCCGAAAAAGCGCCCAGCCACGGGCGGGCCGGGCGGAATGCCGCCGGCGTTCCGGCGGCAGGAGGTGACGGATGTTCTGCCGCGCCCGCGGCATCATCGCTTGCGCGGGGCAGCGGCCGGCCCGGCGGTCAGGCGTCGCGCCTGCCCGCACCGGGCGATGTACGACTTAGCTGCCGCGATACAGCGACTTCATTTCTTCCGCGCTGGCCGGGCGCACGCCCATCGCACGCGAACCCGATGCCGATGCGCCCTGTGCCTGCGCACCGTAGCCGCTGACGTCGGCGCCTTGCGCTTGCGCCAGTGCACTGCGCTGCTGCTCCGCGATACGCGCCGTTGCGGCCTGGATCGCTTCCGGATAATGCGGATCTTCGCCACGGGCGGAGTTGTAACCGGCCTGCTGGAGCTGAACCAGTTCGGCACGGACCTGCGCACGGGTGATCGTCGAACCCGACTGGGCGAACGACACGACCGGGGCAACGAGAGCGGCAGCAACGACAACAGCTTGAACGAGCGACTTCATGATGACCTACCTCCAGGTTTGTCTGATTCGGCGGTGAACACGTTGATCAGCGCCGACAAACCGAAGTTTATGTAGGTGGATGCTTAAGAATAAGGCAGGTTTCAGGAAGACATCCTTCCTGATTTACGGGTTAACCCTGAATCACCGTCGATATGACGCGCAGGCGAACGGTCGCGGGGTCGTCCCCGCATTGCAGGAAATGCCTGCCCCAAAGCACAAGCCCCGCGAAGCGGCAGGCTTCGCGGGGCTCGAACAAAGCGGATCGGGCGCAATCGGTTGTCAGTTGATCCGGCTGCTGTCCAGAGGACAGGCGCCTCACCCGGGCGCAAGCACACAGCCTGCGCGTTACCGGCTATCCATCGGGCACTTCAGGTTGCAGCCGTTCGGATCGCCCAGGTCCCCCTTACGGCGCAATGCCGACTTCTTGCTGCCCTGGTATTTCTGCGACGGCGCCGACGCCGCGAACGGCATCTGCGGATGTTCGTTCAGGCGAAACTGTTCGCTCAGGATCCCGCCGGGCACACCCGGGGAATTCTGCGCGAACGCAAACGGCGAAGCGACGACCAGCAGCCCCGCGGTCAACGCTGCCGCGGCAAGGGGAACGGAAAATTTCATGGCGGATGACGCCTGAACGGCGTGCTTGTTGGAACGTTGATCAAGCGGCAAGCGTAGCGCAAATCCCCCACTGCTGCAGCGCGGTTCGATCGCGTCTTCGTTACCGGGAATTGCCGTCAGACGCGCTCGCGCCGTCGCTGCCGGCCAGCCCGGTCGCGATGCACTCCAGCGCGCCGCACGCGGCCGGATCGTAGCCGTCGAGATGCGCGACCCGTTCGACGAACCGTGCGTCGCGCAGCAGCGCCAGCACGTCGGCGAGCGGCCGCACATCGAGCCGGGCGCGCTCGCAGGCGAAGTAATAGTCCTCGTCGACGACCGGAATGAAGTCTAGCCCGAAATGACGGGCGGCCGGCTCGACACCGAAACCGAGATCGGCCATGCCGCTCGCGACGAACGCCGCGATCGCGGAATGCGTGAGTTCGGCCGACGCATAGCCGTCGATGCGCTCCGGATCGATGCCGATCGCGCGCAACGCGAGATCCAGCAGCATGCGCGTGCCCGACCCCGGCTGGCGATTGACGAAGCGGATGTCGTTGCGTGCCAGATCCGCCAGCCCGCGGACCTGCTTCGGATTGCCGCGCGGGACGAACAACCCCTGCTGGCGGCGCGTCAGATGAATCAGCACGTGGCGCGTGTCGTCGAGCCAGGGCCGGTAGATTTGCGCGCACTGCGCGCGAAACGCGCCGCGCGGCAAATGAAAGCCGGCGAGGTCGCATTCGCCGCGGACGAGCGCCTGCACGGCCTCGACGCTCTCGCGATACTTGATGTCGACGGCCGCCTGCGCATCGACGAGCGCGGAGACGAGCGCCGCGACCGCGTAACCGTGCGACGCATGAATGCGCACGGCGCCATCGCGCTGCGCGAGCCGCCGGTTGAGCTCGCTGGCCACCTCGGCCGCCAGCGTACGCAGGTTCCCGTCGAGGCGGCTGCGCGCCAGACGCTGCGCATCGACGACCACCTGCCCGAGCGCCGACAGCGTCGAACCCTTGCCGCGTGCGGTTTCGATCAATTCCCCGCCGATGCACGACTCCAGCGCGCGCAGCATGCCCCACGCGTGCCGGTACGACAGTCCCTTCGCTTGCGCGGCCTGTGCAATGCTGCCCGTATCGGCCACGAGCTCCAGCAGCGGCGCGACCTCGGACAGACTGGCCGAGCGGCCTTCCGTGTCGCGTACGGTCAGATACGCGTCGCATTCGATCCGAATCAATTATGCACTCCGATTTCCTATTGCGACCGCGAAATCTTCCGCTTATCGTTGGTCAAAATCAATCAGAACGAAGTCCCGATGCGCACTATATGAATTTCGAGCGCATATGAGACTTTGGAGGAGCATAACCGATGTCCCCGAATTCCCCTGCGCCCGACGCGCTCGTCGGACGCCATGCGCGCGCCGGCCGGTCGCTCGTCGCGATCCTGCACGCGATCCAGGACGACGCGGGCTACGTGCCGCCGGGCTGCGTCGCGCCGCTCGCCAAAGCGCTGAACCTGTCGCGCGCGGAAGTGCACGGCGTGCTGACCTACTACCACCATTTCCGCACCGCGCCGCCCGCGCGCGTGACGATCCAGATGTGCCGTGCCGAAGCGTGCCGCAGCATGGGCTGCGAAACGCTCGCCGCTCATGCGGAAGCCCGCACGGGCTGCCGGTTCGACGCCGCGCACGGCGATGCCGCCGCGCCCCACGCGCCGGACGACGTCGCGCTCCAATCGGTCTACTGCCTCGGGCTATGTGCGCAATCGCCGTCGATGACGGTCAACGGCGTGCTCCACGCGAAGGTCACGCCGGAGAAGTTCGACGCGCTGCTGGCCGACGCGGTCGCCCACACGCAGGAGCTGGCATGACGACCCGCATCTACGTTCCGCGCGATTCGTCCGCGCTGGCGCTCGGCGCCGACGCGCTCGCCGCCGCGATCGTGGCCGAAGCCGAACGGCGCGGCGTCGCGATCGAACTGGTTCGCAACGGTTCGCGCGGGCTGCTGTGGCTCGAGCCGCTCGTCGAGGTCGGGACGGCCGCGGGCCGCGTCGGCTATGCGAACCTGTCGGCCGCCGACGTGCCCGCCCTGTTCGACGCCAACTGGCTCGACGGCGGCACGCATCCGAGCAGTGTCGGCCTCGTCGACGCACTGCCCTACCTCGCCCGTCAGCAGCGACTCACGTTCGCGCGCATCGGCCTGACCGATCCGCTGTCGATCGACGACTATCTGCAACACGGCGGCCTCGCCGGCCTGAAGAACGCACTGGCGCTCGACGGCGATGCCGCCTGCGAAACGCTGATCGAATCGGGGCTGCGCGGCCGCGGCGGCGCGGCATTCCCGGCCGGCATCAAGTGGCGTACCGTGCGGCAAGCACGCGCCACGCAGAAATACATCGTCTGCAACGCGGACGAAGGCGATTCGGGCACGTTCTCCGACCGCCTGCTGATGGAGTGCGATCCGTACTGCCTGATCGAAGGAATGATCATCGCGGGCGTCGCCACCGGCGCGACGGTCGGCTACATCTACGTGCGCAGCGAATACCCGCACGCGATCGCCACGCTCGAAGCCGCGATCGTCCGCGCGCGTGAAGCCGGCTGGCTCGGCGAGCACGTGCTCGGCTCCGCGCATGCGTTCGAGCTGCAGGTCGCGAAAGGCGCGGGTTCGTACGTGTGCGGCGAGGAAACGGCGCTGCTCGAATCGCTGGAGGGCAAGCGCGGCGTCGTGCGCGCGAAGCCGCCGCTGCCCGCGCTCGCGGGCCTGTTCGGCCAGCCGACCGTCATCAACAACGTGATCACGCTCGCGACGGCGCCGGTGATCTTCGCGCGCGGCGCCGCGTTCTATCGCGATTACGGGATGGGCCGCTCGCGCGGCACGCTGCCGTTCCAGCTGGCAGGCAACATCCGTCACGGCGGCCTCGTCGAGCTTGCGTTCGGCGTCACGCTGCGCGAGCTGCTGTTCGACTTCGGCGGCGGCACGGCCAGCGGCCGGCCGGCCCGCGCCGCGCAGGTCGGCGGCCCGCTCGGCACCTACCTGCCCGACCATCAGTGGGACGTGCCGCTCGACTACGAGGCGTACACGGCGATCGGCGCGGTCGTCGGCCACGGCGGCATCGTGCTGCACGACGACACGTCGAATCTCGCCGAGCTGGCCGAATACGCGATGAAGTTCTGCGCGATCGAATCGTGCGGCAAGTGCACGCCGTGCCGGATCGGTTCGACGCGCGGGGTCGAGACGATCGCGCGGATTCGCGACGGCGACACGTCGGAGCGGCAGGTCACGCTGTTGCGCGACCTGTGCGACACGATGCTCGCCGGTTCGCTGTGCGCGATGGGCGGCATGACGCCGTACCCGGTGCTGTCCGCGCTCGACCATTTCCCCGAAGATTTCGGGCTCGCAGCCGGCAAGGATGCCGCGTCGGGCCCGGTCAAGGCTGCGGCCTGACCCAGAAGGAGCCCTGCATGTCCCTCGACACGAACAACGTCCGCCAAGGCGGCTGCGGCTCGGGCCAATGCGCGTGCAAGAGCGCCGCGCAGGCGCGCGCATTCGACCCATTCGACGAAACCGACTACGGCACGCCGCAACGGCATGCCGACACCGACGTCACGCTCGAAATCGACGGCCAGCCGGTCACGGTGCCGGCCGGCACGTCGGTGATGCGCGCGGCGATCGAAGCCGGCGTCAACGTCCCGAAGCTCTGCGCGACCGATTCGCTCGAACCGTTCGGCTCGTGCCGGCTGTGCCTCGTCGAGATCGAAGGCCGGCGCGGCTATCCGGCGTCGTGCACGACGCCCGCCGAGGCCGGCATGAAGGTGCGCACGCAGTCGGACCGGCTGCAGTCGCTGCGCCGCAACGTGATGGAGCTGTACATCTCCGACCATCCGCTCGACTGCCTCACCTGCCCCGCCAACGGCGATTGCGAGCTGCAGGACATGGCCGGCGTGGTCGGGCTGCGCGAAGTGCGCTACGGCTTCGATGGCGCGAATCACCTGAAGGACACGAAGGACGAATCGAATCCGTACTTCACGTACGATCCGTCGAAGTGTATCGTCTGCAACCGCTGCGTGCGCGCGTGCGAGGAAACGCAGGGCACGTTCGCGCTGACGATCGCCGCGCGCGGCTTCGAATCGCGCGTCGCCGCCGGCGAAAGCGAATCGTTCATGGCATCGGAATGCGTGTCGTGCGGCGCGTGCGTCGCCGCCTGCCCGACGGCCACGCTGCAGGAAAAATCCGTCGTGCAGCTCGGCCAGGCCGAACACTCGGTCGTCACGACCTGCGCGTACTGCGGCGTCGGCTGCTCGTTCAAGGCCGAGGTGAAGGGTACGCAGGTCGTGCGCATGACGCCGCACAAGAACGGTCTCGCGAACGAAGGCCACGCCTGCGTGAAGGGACGTTTCGCGTGGGGCTATGCGACGCACAAAGACCGCATCACGAAGCCGATGATCCGCGAGAAGATCACCGACCCGTGGCGCGAAGTGAGCTGGGACGAAGCCCTCACCTACGCGGCGACGCAATTCCGCAAGCTGCAGCAGAAATACGGCCGCGATTCGATCGGCGGCATCACGTCGTCGCGCTGCACGAACGAGGAAACCTATCTCGTGCAGAAGCTCGTGCGCGCCGCGTTCGGCAACAACAACGTCGATACCTGCGCACGCGTGTGCCACTCGCCGACCGGCTATGGCCTCAAGACGACGCTCGGTGAATCGGCCGGCACGCAGACGTTCGCATCGGTCGGCCAGGCCGACGTGATCGTCGTGATGGGCGCGAACCCGACCGACGGCCATCCGGTATTCGGCTCGCGACTGAAGCGGCGCGTACGCGAAGGCGCGAAGCTGATCGTGATCGACCCGCGCCGCATCGACGTCGTCGACGGTCCGCACGTGAAGGCCACGCATCACCTGCAGTTGCGCCCGGGCACCAACGTCGCGATCGTCAATGCGCTGGCGCACGTGATCGTCACCGAAGGGCTGGTGGCCGATGCATTCGTCGCCGAGCGGTGCGAAACGCGCGCGTTCGAGCAATGGCGCGACTTCGTCGCGCAGGCCGACAATTCGCCCGAGGCGACCGCCGACGTGACGGGCGTGCCGGCCGAGTTAGTGCGCGAGGCCGCGCGCCTCTATGCGACGGGCGGCAACGCCGCGATCTACTACGGGCTGGGCGTCACCGAACACGCGCAGGGCTCGACGACGGTGATGGGCATCGCCAACCTCGCGATGGCGACCGGCAACGTCGGCCGCGAAGGCGTCGGCGTCAATCCGCTGCGCGGCCAGAACAACGTGCAGGGTTCGTGCGACATGGGCTCGTTCCCGCACGAATTGCCCGGCTACCGGCACATCGGCGACACGGTCGTGCGCACGCAGTTCGAGCAGGCGTGGTCGGCCACGCTGCAGCCGGAGCCGGGGCTGCGCATCCCGAACATGTTCGACGCGGCGCTCGACGGCAGCTTCAAGGGGCTCTACTGCCAGGGCGAGGACATCGTCCAGTCGGACCCGAACACGCAGCACGTCGCGGCCGCACTGTCCGCGATGGAATGCATCGTCGTGCAGGACATCTTCCTGAACGAAACCGCGAAATACGCGCACGTGCTGCTGCCGGGCTCGACGTTCCTCGAGAAGGACGGCACGTTCACGAACGCGGAACGCCGGATCTCGCGCGTGCGCAAGGTGATGCCGCCGCTCGCGGGCTACGCGGACTGGGAAGTCACGCTGCTGCTGTCGCAGGCGCTCGGCTACGACATGCACTACACGCATCCGTCGGAAATCATGGACGAGATCGCGCGGCTCACGCCGACCTTCTCGGGCGTGTCGTACGAGAAGCTCGACGCGCTCGGCAGCATTCAATGGCCGTGCAACGAACAGGCGCCGGACGGCACGCCGACCATGCACATCGACACGTTCGTGCGCGGCAAGGGCCGGTTCGTGATCACCAAGTTCATTCCGACGCCGGAGAAGGTCACGCAGCGCTATCCGCTGATCCTGACGACGGGCCGCATCCTGTCGCAATACAACGTCGGCGCGCAGACGCGCCGGACCGAGAACGTTCAGTGGCATGAAGAGGATCGCCTCGAGATCCATCCGCACGACGCGGAAGATCGCGGGATCCGGACCGACGACTGGGTCGGCATCGAGTCGCGTGCCGGTCAGACCGTGTTGCGCGCGCGGGTGTCCGACCGCATGCAGCCGGGCGTCGTGTACACGACGTTCCACTTCCCTGAATCGGGGGCGAACGTGATCACGACGGACAGTTCCGACTGGGCCACGAACTGCCCCGAATACAAGGTGACGGCCGTGCAGGTGATGCCGGTTGCGCAACCGTCCGACTGGCAGCGCTCGTATGCGCGCTTCAACACGGAGCAGCTCGACCTGCTCGAGCGCCGCGCCGCCGCGCCGGCCGCCGTGACGACAGGCAAGTGAGGCAACCATGGACAACGACCACCTGATCGACATGGCCAACCAGATCGGCGCATTCTTCGAATCGATGCCCGATCGCGACGAAGCGCTGACCGGGATCGCCGAGCATATCCGGCGATTCTGGGAGCCGCGGATGCGTCGCGCATTCCTCGCCGCGCTCGACGATCCGTCGAGCGAAGCCGGGCAACGCGCGGCGCCGATCGTGCGCGACGCGATCGCCGCGCATCGCGCGGCGCTCGTCCCCGCGGCGGCGCCGGCCTGAGCGCGGCTACGCGGACACCGACATGCCCGCGAACCAGCTTTCGCAGTGGCGCAGCAACGCGTTCGCGTCGGTTGCCGTACGCCCGCGCGCGGCGACATAGCCGTCGGGCCGCAGCAGATAGAACGACGGCCGCGAGCGGCCGTATTCCTGCGCGAGCCCCGCCGCCCCGTCGCCTTCGGCATCGGCGACACGCCACACGCGCACCGCTTCCGGCATGATCCGCTCGAGCCCCTGCACGAGCACCTGCGCGTCGGCCGAGATCGGCGGTACCTCGCCGGCGTCGGTATTCACCGGCTCTTCCAGCAGCAACAGCGTGAAGCTCGCCGGATCGTGAAGATCGTATAGCCGCGCCGTGCCGGGCGCGCGACCGAGCGGCCCGTCTAGCACGTGCACGAGTGCATCGGGCGCGCGTTCGCCGGCGCGCGGGCCGCCGTCGAGCACGCGCTCGAGCGTGAGCGGACTCTTCCGGTACTGCACGCCGAGCTCGCTGACCGTGCGCCTGACCGCGTCGCGCATCGGCCCGAACGACGCCAGCAGCGGCACGACATGATCGCGCAGCAGCTTCATCGCGCCGCGCTCGGCTCCGACGACCTGCGTGACGAAACCGGTCTGCCGCAACACGTCGCGCTCGATCGGGTGGCGCTCCGCGTGATACGTGTCGAGCAATCGCTCGGGCGCGCCTGCACGGAGGACGCGGGCGAGCTTCCAGCCCAGGTTGAACGCCTCCTGGATGCCGGTGTTCATGCCCTGCGCGCCGGCCGGGCTGTGGACGTGCGCGGCGTCGCCCGCGAAGAACACGCGGCCGTGACGCAGCCGGTCGACCATCCGGCTGTGCAGGTGGAAATAGGACGACCATGCAAGATCGCTCGGCGCGATCGATGCGCCGACGCGCGCGCGGATGATCGCGTCGCATTCGTCGAGCGACGGCGCCGGCGCGTCAGGCGACGCATCGCTGCCGGGCGGCCGGTCCGCGACGAGCCGGTAACGACCGCCCCCCATCGGAAACAGGCCCGCGATGCCCGCGGATGTCGTAAACAGGCGGATCTCTTCGTCCGGCCAGTCGGGTATCGCCGCGAAATCGGCAAGCAGGAACGTCTGTTCGAACGCATGCCCGGCAAAGCCCAGGCCGAGCAGATGCCTGACCGTGCTGTGCGCGCCGTCGGCCGCAATCAGGTACGACGGCGTGAACGACTCGTCGCGGCCGTCGGCGCGGCGAAGCGTCACGTCGAGCGACGTGCCGCCGGCGTCGCAGGCGGTCAGCGTCGTACCGCGCTCGACGCTCACGCCCATCCCGGCCAGATGCTCGGCGAGCAGCCGCTCGGTGATGCTCTGGTCGAGGAACATCAGATACGGATAGCGCGTTTGCAGCGGATCGAAATCGAGCCGCGCGATCACGCGGCCGTCGGCATGCAGCTCGGCCGCATGCGCGCGATGACCGAGCGCGAGAAACGGCTCGACCGCGCGATGCTGCTCCAGCAGTTCGAGCGTGCGCGCCTGGATGCCGATCGCACGCGAAAACGGCGCGGGCGCGACGAGACGATCGATGATGCGCACCGGCACGTGGGCCCGCGCGAGGCTCATCGCCGCGGCAAGGCCGGTCGGCCCCGCGCCGACGATCAGCACGGGCGGGATATCGGACAGTGTGTCAGCCATGAGGACCTCGATGACACGCGATCATGCAAGTCTACGCCGCTCCGCGTGACGGGGCCATATGCCGACCGGCCGATCCGCGGCCCCGCCGCGCGGTGTGGGAAAATACGCGCTTTCCGCCAGTTTTCGCGTCATGGATTCCGCATTCGACCAGGCGTACGCCGCACACCGTGCGGGCCGCCTCGCCGAGGCCGAGCACGGCTATCGCAACGCGCTCGCCTCCAACCCCGCCGACGCCGACGCGCTGCACCTGTTCGGCGTGCTGCGGCACCAGCAGGGCCAGCACGCCGAGGCGGCCGATCTCGTCGGCCGCGCCGTCGCGCTGCGTCCGGACGATGCGGCGCTGCAGCTCAATCTCGGCAACGCGCTGAAAGCCCTCGGCCGGCTCGACGAAGCGATCGACCGCTTTCGCAACGCGCTGACGCTCGCGCCCGAATTTCCGCTCGCGCACTACAACCTCGGCAACGCGTATGCGGCGCTGCAGCGCCACGACGATGCGATCGACGCCTTCCGCCGCGCGCTGCGGCTCACGCCCGACGACGCGTCGATCCACAACAATCTCGGCAACGCGCTGAACGCGCTCGGCCGCCACGACGACGCGCTCGCCGCGTTCGGTCGCGCGCTCGAGCTCCGGCCCGGGCACGCGGGCGCGCACAACAACCTCGCGATGGCGCTGAACGCGATGGGGCGCGCCGACGATGCGATCGCACACTTCCAGGCCGCGATCGCCGCGCAGCCGCGGTTCGTCGCCGCGCATTTCAATCTCGGCAATACGTTCGATGCGGTCGGCCGGCATGCCGAGGCGGCCGCGGCATTCGAAGCCGCGCTCGCGCTGCATCCGCCGTTTCCGCTCGCGCTGTTCGGGCTTGCGAATGCGCTCTGCGCGCAGGCGCGCCACCGCGACGCGCTGCCCTACTACGAACGCGCCGTCGGGCTCGATCCGTCGTTCGGGCTCGCGTGGCTGAATCTCGGCAACGCGCATCACGCGCTCTGCGCGCACGAGATGGCGCTGCGCGCATACGACCAGGCGCTGCGCGTCGCGCCCGATCTCACGCTCGCGCGGCTGCACCGCGCGGTCACGCTGCTGACGCTGCGCGACTTCACGCGCGGCCTACCCGCCTACGAAGCGCGCCACGAGACGCCCGGCGCGACGCCGCTCGGCACGCTGCCGCGCTGGCAGGGCGAGCCGATTGCGTCGCGCACGCTGCTGATCCGCGCGGAACAGGGGTTCGGCGACACACTGCAGTTCGTCCGCTTCGTGCCGCTGGTCCGCGCACGCTGCGCGCGCGTCGTCCTCGAAGTCCAGCCGGAGCTCGTCGCGCTGCTGGCGCCGGCCGCGTCGCGCTGGCGCGTGACGCTCGTCGCGCAGGGCGCCGCGAAGCCGCCTGCCGCGGACGTCGCCTGCACGCTGATGAGCCTGCCGTTCCTGCTCGGGCTTCAGCCGGACGACATCGCCGGCTCGCGCTACCTCGACGCCCCCGACGGCGCCCGCCGGCGCTTTCGCGGCTCGCTCGGCGGGCAGTCGAAGCGCAAGTTCGGCCTGGCCTGGTCGGGACGCCGCCAGGCGCAGGAAAACCGCTCGATGCCGTTCGACGCGCTCGCGCCGCTGCTCGCGCTGCCGGACATCGACTGGATCGTGCTGCAGCCCGCGCTCGACGACGACGAACGGACGCGCGTCGACGCGCATCCGCGCGTGCATCGTCTCGACGGCCGGCTGAACGACTTTGCCGATACGGCCGCGCTGATCGAGCGCCTCGACGGCGTCGTCACGATCGACACGGCGGTCGCGCACCTCGCGGGCGCGCTCGGCAAGCCACTGTGGGTCATGTTGCCGTTCGCAGCCGACTGGCGCTGGTTCACCGGCGACGACTGCCCGTGGTATCCGCGGGCCAGGATCGCGCGCCAGCCTGCACCGGGCGCTTGGCGCGACGTGGCGGCCGCGGTGGCCGACCTGCTGCGCGAAGCATGACCGCAAACGAAACAGGGAGCGCATCGCGCTCCCTGTTTCGATGTGATGCGCGGCCGACGCCGCGCGCTAGCCCTGCCGCCGTCAGGCCGACTTGTACTGGTTGCGCGCGTCGGCCGTGCGGTACAGCACGAGCGTCGCGATCAAGCCGCAGATCGCGGCCACGCTCAACCACAGCCCCGGCGCCGCCTTGTTGCCCGTCTGGTGGATCAGCAGCGTCGAGATCGCCGGCGTGAAGCCGCCGATCGTCGTGGCCAGGCTGTACGCGAGCGAAAAGCCGGCCGTACGCACGTCGGCCGGCATCACTTCGGTCAGCGCGACGACCATCGCCCCGTTGTACGACGCGTACAGGAACGACAGCCACAGCTCGACCGCGAGCAGCCGCAGGAACGACGGATCGCCGACGAGCCACAGCACGGCCGGGTAAGCCGACACCAGCGTCAGCACGGTGAACGCGATCAGCACCGGGCGGCGGCCGATGCGGTCGGACAACGCACCGGACAGCGGCAGCCACACGAGATTCGAGATCCCGACACAAACGGTCACGACGAGCGCATCGAGCGACGACAGGTGCAGCACTTCCTTGCCGAAGGTCGGCGTATAGGCGGTAATCATGTAGAACGACACCGTCGTCATGATCACCATCCCCATGCCGGCCACCACGACGCCCCAGTTGTCGAGCATCGAGCGCATGATCTCGCCCATCGTCGGACGGTGACGCTTCGCCAGGAATTCGTCGGTCTCCTTCAGCGACCGGCGGATCAGGAACAGGAACGGCACGATCAGGCAGCCGATCAGGAACGGAATGCGCCAGCCCCACGCGGTCATTTCCTCGACCGGCAGCGCGCGGTTCAGCACGACACCGACGAACGCGGCGAACACGACGGCCACCTGCTGGCTGCCCGACTGCCACGACGTATAGAACCCCTTGTGCCCCTTCGTCGCGATTTCCGACAGGTAGACCGACACGCCGCCGAGCTCGACGCCCGCCGAAAAGCCCTGCAACAGCCGGCCGAGCAGCACGAGCACCGGCGCGAGCACGCCGATCGTCGCATAGCCCGGTATCGCGGCCACCGTGAGCGTGCCGATCGCCATCAGCCCGAGCGTCAGGATCAGCCCCTTGCGGCGGCCGTGATGGTCGATGTACGCGCCGAGCACGATCGCGCCGACCGGCCGCATCAGGAAACCCGCGCCGAATACCGACAGCGACAGCATCAGCGATGCGAAGGCGTTGCCGCTCGGAAAGTACGTTTTCGCGATGGCCGACGCGTAATACCCGTAGACCATGAAGTCGTACATTTCCAGGAAATTGCCGCTGACCACCCGGAAGACGGTGCGGACTTTCGATTCCTGCGCGATGGCAGGGGACGCTGTGGACATGTTTTCTCGCTCAGCTCGGATGGCGCGAATACCGCGCCGCATGAATCCGGCGATGCGCGACGCGCCGGGTTGACCCGCGCGCACGGGCATCGCTGCCCGCCGACGGCACGGCGCGTAACGACGCGCCGCCGGCATGATTCGCGAATCATGCCACGCCAGGCCGACATTTGCCTTGTGGCGCGCCCGTCCCGGCTGTCGCGGCACCCACCTCGTACCAGTCGCCCTCAAACGGGCACAAGAATCAGATTGATCTGATCGACCTGCCTTCGCCGGCTGACCACAATGTCACGATTTGCAACGACATTTCCGCGGCGCGCCGGCACGGTTGCCCGTATCGCACGGTGTACCCCTTTCATGACCCCATCGCCCCTCGTCCCGATCGAAGGCGCGCTCGCCCGCCCGCGCGTCAATCCGCTCGATCACGTCCCGCCGTTCGGCCGCGAATGGCGGTTTCTCGGCGCACCCGGCGCACGGCCCGGCAAGCACGGCCTCGCGACCCTGACGACGTCCTGCGTCGATGTCGGCCGGCCGCACCGCACATGCCGGTGGCAACCGCTACCGGCGGCCGCGCTGCCGGCTTCGGGCGGGCGGGCTGTCGCGCCGGCTGCGGCCCCCGCCCGGCGGTTGCGCCATCCCGCGCGCCGCCCTCGCGACCGGCGCGCGATGTACGCGGTCTGCTGGAGCATCGGCGCGCTCGGCATCATCGGCTGGCTGATCGGCACGTACGACCCGCCTGCGGGTTTCGGGCCCGTGCATGCGATTCAAGCGACCGGCCGTACGTCCGATCACGTCACGACATCGACCGGCTCGATACGTGTCGCCTCGGCACAGCCGGATACATCGACGCGCGTCATGCCGCAGCACAAGATGGCGACGCCCGTCGCGCACACGGTCGAATCGCCGCCAGCCAGGCACCGCGTCGCGCTTCGACCGGCAACGCTTCACCCGCAAGCGACGGCCGACGTGCGGCACGTCACGCCTGCTTCACCACGTCGAGCAACCGGCCTGCGCACAACGAAGTCACCGACCCGCACACCGGTCGTGCCGCGGCTCGCTGCGCATCCGACGATTCCGCATCCGCCGATCCCGCGCGACGCGGCCGGCACCGGCACACGCGATCGACTCGCTCCGCCGCCGCGCATCGCCAACACGCGCGATGCACGCGGCTCGCTCGACGATCCGGCCACGTTGATCGCAATGGCGAACGCGCTGCGCGCCACGCAGCCGGCCCGCCCGGCACACCCGAGCGCGGCCGGTTTCGACTGGACGTCGCAACTGTCGCACCGCCGCGTGACCGACACGCCGGACGCGTTCACGCACTGACGCCCGCGCAATAAAAAACCCGGCGAAGATCGCTTCGCCGGGTTTTCGCTCGTCTCGCTCCGTCCGTTCGACGAACCGTTACTTGTGCGCGGGCAGCCCTGTCTCGGTCTGTCTCTCGAGTTGCCGCACCTGCTCCTGCAGATCGCGCAACTGCAACTGCGCAGCCCGCTTCTCGACCTGCAGCGCCTGCGCCTGCTCCTGCGCCGACTTCTGCCGCTGCGCGACTTCTGCCTGCTGGCTGCGCGCGACGCTCAGATCGGCCTGCAACTGTTGCGCACGATTCGCCTGCAGCGCGATCACGCGCTCGAGAAATGCCTTCTGCGCCTGCAACTCGGTCCGGCGGATCTCGATATCGGCGAGCTGCGCGGTCTGCTGCACGAAGTTCGCGTACACCGTCTCCGCGCGATTCTTTTCCTGCGAACGGATCACGCGCCACAGGTTCTTGTCCTGGAACAGCGCGACGTAATACGTCATCTCGCGCGGATCGAACATCAGGCTCGCGCCGTAGCTGCCGTTGTACGAGGTGCGCATCTCGACGATCCGGCCGTCGTGCAGCATCTGCGTCAGCTCGGCGACGTTGCCTTGCGCGGCGGCGTCCGTCGCGACCGCGCCCGATGCCGCCGATGACGCGCCGCCGCTCAGGCTCGTGACCGCCGGACGCGTGCCGGCAACAGGTGCGCTCGCGTCGGCGGACCAGGCCGCGCCCGCTTGCGCGCAGGCAACCAGCGCAACGATCCACGTTGCGCATCGTGCAGGGGAAAAGTTTCGGAAAACCAACGTCAGACTCCGGCGAACGAATCGGAACTCGCGATTATCGTTCAAAACGAAACGGCCCCATCTCGAATTTATCGGGATGCGGCCGGCCTTCGTGCAACACGGAAAATGCGGCGTGCTACAGACGCGTTTCACGCGCCGCGCGCAGGAACGCATCGAGCAGCGGCGTGCAATCGAGCAGTTCCGAGCCGCCCGCGCGATGGAACTCCGGATGCCACTGCACGCCGACGACGAACGGCGAGCGCCGATGGCGAATGCCTTCGATGATTCCATCGCCGGCCGATACGGCCTCGATGTTCAGATCGCGGCCGAGATCGCGAATCGCCTGGTGGTGAATCGAGTTGACGATCGCTTCGCTGCGCCCCGGGAACATGCTCGCGAGCGTCGACGAGTCGGGGAAGCGGATCGCGTGACGATGCTGGTCGTAATGCTCGCTCACGTGCGCATTCGCGGTCGGCACGTCGGTGGCGATGTCCTGGTACAACGAGCCGCCGAACGCGACGTTGATCAGCTGGCAGCCGCGACACACGCCGAGCACGGGTTTGCCGGACTCGACGAATTCGTGCAGCAGCTCGAGCTCGTACATGTCGCGCACGCGATCGCCGGGCCATTCGGGACGCGCATCCGACGCCGCGTAGGTCTGCGGCGACACGTCGGCGCCGCCTTGCAGCAGCAGGCCGTCGAGATGCTTCGCGTAATCGCGCAGGCGGATGTTGCTCGGATGGATCATGCCTTGATGGCCGACGGTCGGAATCATGAACACGAGCACGTCGCGCGACATCACCCAGTGAGCGATCGATTCCTCGAGATACTGCAGCGTCTTGCCGCGCAGCCCCTTCGCGCCCGGCTCCGGATGGAAGATCCGCGCCGACACGCCGATGCGCAGCGTGCGCTGCGTGATGCGCTGGCCGGCGCGGTCGAACAGCCGCCGCGCGCGCGCCGCGACGATCCGGCCGAACACCGACCACGGCGTGTCGCTCTGCTTCAGGTAGGCCGGCGGCGCATTCTGCGCGTTCGCGGGCGGCGGCCGCGGCGTGTCGAAATCGGGCTGCGCGCCGAATCCGGGCGGCGGCGCGCCGGGCTTCGGCGGCGCGGCTGCGGCAGCGCCATCGCCTACGGCGCCTGCCGCACCGGGCGCGCCCGGCTCGGATGCGGCCGTGACGGGCGACGCGCCGTCGTCGGCGACGTTGTGCGCGGCGGCCTGCGTGGCCGGCGCATCGGGCGTTTTCGCCGGATCGGGGCGGGGGGAATCGGAAGAAGCGGAAGAGGTGCCGGGCAGACCGGCCGGGGAAGGCGTGGTTTCGCTCATGACGATGGTCTGGTACGTCGCTCGCGCGTATGGATTGACGAAGATTCATTATGCTTCAGTGCACGATCGCGCGGCAAACCTGCAACATCCTGTCGATATTGTTGCAAGTCGGTGGCAAGTCGTGCCGCGGGGCGGCTCCGCTCACGCGCCGGCACCGGCTTGCCCGATATCTTCCCCAGTGGACATCCGTGATATATCACAATAATATCCAGAGATCGTCCACGCTTTCCGAGCCTCTGCGTCATGATCGCGCCCCCTCCGGCCCCGCTGCCGCCGCCCGCATGAGTACGCTGACCGACGTCGCACGCGACCGCCCCGCCGCATCGCCGGCCAGCCTTGCCGACCGCGCGTACGCGCTGATCCAGCGGGACATCATCACGATGCGCCTGAAGCCGGGCGCCGCGCTCAACGAAGCCGACCTCGTCGCACGCACCGGGATCGGCCGCACGCCGGTGCACCAGGCCGTGCATCGGCTCGTGCTCGAAGGGCTGCTGTCCGTGATGCCGCGCAAGGGCCTGATGGTGCAGCCGCTGTCGCTCGACGACATCGTCGCGGTGATCGACGTGCGGCGCATCAACGAAGCGCACTGCGCCGAACTCGCCGCGCGCCATGCGACACCCGACGATCTCGCGCACCTGGCCGCGCTGCTCGACGACGGGCAGGCCTGCGTCGACACGCACGACGTCGAAGGCATGATGGAGCTCGACCGCGCGTTTCACCAGACGATCGCCGCGGCCGCGCGCAATGCGGTGCTCGCCGACATCCTGCGCGCGCTGCACGAGCGCTCGCTGCGCTTCTGGTTCGTCACGCTGTCCGAACCGCACCATCTCGCCGACGTCCAGCACGAGCACCGCGCGCTGTTCGACCGGCTGTCCGCCCGCGACGCCGCCGGTGCGCGCGCAGCCGTCGAAAGCCACATCGATTCGTTCCGCTCCACGCTTGTCCAACATCTTCGCCCCTGAGCCGCCATGACCACTTTCACGCCGTTCCCCCCGCTCGCCCAGCTCGCCGCCGACCTCGCCGCCGGCCGGACCACGAGCCGCGCGCTCGTCGACACCGCGCTCGACCGGATCGCCGATCCGGCGGGTCAGGGCGCGGTCGTCTTCACCGAAGTCGATGCCGACAACGCCCGCGCGGCCGCCGACGCGCACGACCGGCTGCGCGCCGCGGGCACCGTGCTGTCGCCGCTCGCGGGCATTCCGGTATCGGTCAAGGACCTGTTCGACGTCGCGGGCCAGGTGACGCGCGCGGGCTCGCGCGTGCTCGACGGCGCACCGGCCGCGCGCACCGATGCGGTCGCCGTCGCGCGGCTCAAGCGCGCGGGCGCGGTGCTGGTCGGCCGCACCAACATGAGCGAATTCGCGTTCTCGGGGCTCGGGCTGAATCCGCACTTCGGCAATCCGCGCTCGCCGTACCACCGCGACGTGCCGGGCGACGCGCGGATTTCGGGCGGCTCGTCGTCGGGGGCGGCCGCGTCGGTCGCCGACGGGATGGCCGCCGTCGCGCTCGGCACCGACACCGGCGGCTCGATCCGCATCCCGGCCGCGCTGTGCGGGCTCACGGGCTTCAAGCCGACCGCGAGCCGGATCCCGACGCAAGGCGGCGTGCCGCTGTCGACGACGCTCGACTCGTTCGGCCCGATCGGCCTCACGGTCGCGTGCTGCGCGCTCGTCGACCGGATGCTGGCGGGGCTCGAGCCGCACGTGCCGGCCGCCCGGCCGCTCGAAGGCGTACGGCTCGGCGTGCTGACGAACTACGTGACGGACGGCGTCGATGCCGACGTCGCGGCCGCGCTCGACACCGCGCTCAAGCATCTGGAAGCCGCCGGCGCGATCGTCACCGACGTGCGCTTCCCCGCGCTCGACCGGCTGCCGGAGATCAACCGTTTCGGCTTCTCGCCGATCGAGGCGTACGCGTGGCATCGTCCGCTGCTCGCCACGCACCGCGACCAGTACGACCCGCGCGTGCTGACGCGGATCCTGAAGGGCGAACCCGCGAGCGCCGCCGACTATCTCGACCTGCTCGCCGCGCGTGCCGCGATGCTCGACGAAGCCGCGCACACGGTCTGGGCGCGCTTCGACGCGCTCGTCGCGCCGACGGTGCCGGTCGTGCCGCCGCGCATCGCCGAACTCGAAACGGACGACGACGCGTTCACGCGCACCAACGCGCTGATCCTGCGCAACCCGAGCGCGTTCAACTTCCTCGATGCGTGCGGGCTGTCGCTGCCGTGCCATCCGCGCGACGCGGCGCCGGTCGGCCTGATGCTCGCGGCGGCGCCGCATCGCGACGACGCGCTGCTCGCGATCGGCCAGTCGGTCGAGGCCGTGCTGAACACGATCCGCTGACCGCGCCCGCCGATCGTCGGCGGACCGAGCGCGGTGCGGCAGGGTGCCGCACGCGCGCTGTCAGTTTCGTGCCAGACCGTTCGCGCTAAAATCGCGCGATTGTTTTCCGGACCGACCGACGAGGAACCCCGCCGACATGAACGACTACACGCTTGCACTACGCCGCGAACGCCGCCTGCTGATGCTGCTCGGATGGGTGTGCATCGCCCTGCTGGCCGGCGCGCTGTACCTGCAGTACGTGAAGAACGAAGACCCGTGCCCGCTGTGCATCATCCAGCGCTACTTCTTCTGCGCGATCGGGATCTTCGCGTTCCTGGCCGCCGGGATCCGCAACTGGCGCGGCGTCTGGGTACTCGAGCTGCTGATCGCGATCGCCGCGGCCGGCGGTGTCGGCACGGCCGCACGGCACCTGTCGATCCAGATGAATCCGGGCTTCAGCTGCGGCTTCGACACGCTGCAGCCGATCGTCGACAGCCTGCCGCCCGCGCAGTGGTTCCCCGGCATGTTCAAGGTCGCCGGGCTGTGCGAGACCGTCTATCCGCCGATCTTCGGCATCCTGCTGCCCGGCTGGGCGCTGATCGGCTTCGCCGTGATCCTGGTCGCGGTCGTCGCAAGCCTCTGGCGCCATCGCCGCAAGCTCGCGGGCTGACCGGCCGGCCGCGTTTTGGCCCATGGCCTGCGCGGCCCCGCCGAACGGGCCGCGCGCCGCCGGCAAGTCGTCGCCCGGCTGCAGCCGACGCCTCCGGCGGCCCTGCCCGGCCGCCGCGCGTAAACACCTACCCCGCCGTCGCCTGGATTTCCGGGCGAGCGCGTGTCGCGCGATTGCCGCGCCCCCGCCCCGCCACGCATGCGTTTCGGCCCGATGTGCATGCATCGGTCCCCCGATCCCGCGCGGCGGGCCTATGATCGACATGATCGCCTCCTGATAGCCCGGATCACCGCCCGGCCATGTTCCGGCCGCGTGGCGATGCTATCTTCGGGACTGGATGGCGATCTACGTGCGCGAGGCCAGGCGGTCTCACCGCTCCCTGCGTAACGCGCGCCCGATCCGCAATGTCGACTGGATTCATCATGACAACGCAAACCATCCGCATCCGTCACCCTCATGGCGTCCGCGCGTCCGGCGGCGCCGTACGCGCACGCCGTCAGTCCGCGGCCACCGCACGGCATCGGCCCTGCAGCCGGCCGGCCCCGCTCCCGTCCGTCCTCGTTGCCGCCGCGCCCGCCAGCCCGCGCCGCGCGTCGTGCCGCGTCGTCCCGAACGGAGCGTGCTGATGGAAGCCTGGCTCGGCGATCTGCAGCAACTGCTCGCGCACGGCGAAGCGGCCGTGCTCGTGACGGTCGCGCACACCGACGGCTCCGCGCCGCGCGAAGCCGGCACCAAGATGCTCGTCACGCGCGACACGGCCCGCCATACGATCGGCGGCGGTCATCTGGAATGGAAGGCGATCGAGATCGCGCGGCACCTGCTGAAGGACGGCGCGCACGTGCCGCACGCCCGCCGGCTAGAGCGGCTCGCGCTCGGCCCGAGTCTCGGCCAGTGCTGCGGCGGCGCCGTGGTGCTCGCGTTCGAGCGGCTCGACGTCGGCGATCTCGGCTGGATCATGTCGCTCGCGAAGCGCGTCGCGGCCGGCGCCGCGACCGTGCGTAGCGTATCATTCGGCCCCTCGCCGGGCGCGCCGCTGTTGAGCGAGCCCGAATCGGAAGCCGCGCGTGCCGACTGCCTGCTGTGGGAAACCGGCGGCGTATCGCTGATGACCGAGACGATCGCGCCGTATGCGTTCCCCGTCGTGCTGTTCGGCGCCGGGCACATCGGCACCGCGCTCGTGAAGGTGCTGGCGACGCTGCCGTGCCAGGTGCGCTGGATCGACGGGCCCGATGCGGTGTTCCCGCCGGCCGACGCGCTCGCCGGTATCGGCAACCTCGTGATCGACGCGGCTGCGTCCCCGGCGGACGCGGTCGACGCCGCGCCGCCGCAGTCCTACTTCGTCGTGATGACGCACGACCATGCACTCGATTTCGTGCTGGCCGAGCGCATCCTGCGACGCGGCGACTATGCGTACTTCGGGATGACCGGCTCGCACACGAAGCGCGTGCAGTTCGATCACCGGCTCGCCGCGATCGGCATCGACCCGGCCCAGGTCGCGCGGATGCGCTGCCCGATCGGTGTCGAAGGCATCATCGACAAGGCGCCCGAAGTGATCGCGATCTCGGTGGCCGCGCAGTTGCTGCAGGCCGTCGAGGCGAATGCGTCCGCGCAGGCTTCCCCTACCTACTGACCGACCAAGAACGACGCCATGACCCCGACATTCAAGGACAAGATTGCCCGCGCGCCGAAAGCGGAGCTGCACATCCACATCGAAGGCTCGCTCGAGCCCGAACTGATCTTCGCGCTCGCGCAGCGCAACGGCGTGAAGCTCGCCTACGACTCGATCGATGCGCTGCGCGCCGCGTACGCGTTCACCGACCTGCAATCGTTCCTCGACATCTACTACGCCGGCGCGAGCGTGCTGCTCACCGAGCAGGATTTCTACGACATGACGGCCGCATACTGCGAACGCGCGCTCGCCGACAACGTCGTCCACACCGAACTGTTCTTCGACCCGCAGACGCACACCGAGCGCGGCGTGCCGATCGAGACGGTCGTCGCGGGCATCGAGCGCGCGCTCGCCGATGCCGAACGACGCGGGCTGTCGAGCAAGCTGATCCTGTGCTTCCTGCGCCACCTGTCGGAAGAGGATGCGCTCGCGACGTTCGAATCCGCGTTGCCGCTGTTCGAACGCTATCGTCATCGCCTGATCGGCGTGGGCCTCGATTCGTCCGAGCTCGGCCATCCGCCGACGAAGTTCGCGCGCGTGTTCGAAAAGGCCCGCGCACTCGGGCTGAAGCTCGTCGCGCATGCGGGCGAGGAAGGCCCGCCCGCCTACATCTACGAAGCGCTCGACGTGCTGAAGGTCGACCGGATCGACCACGGCGTGCGCAGCATCGAGGATGCCGCGCTCGTCGAACGCCTCGCCCGATCGCGCACGGCGCTCACCGTCTGCCCGCTGTCGAACCTGAAGCTGTGCGTGTTCGACGACATGGCGAAGCACACGCTGAAGGCGCTGCTCGACCGCGGCGTCGCGGTGACGATCAACTCCGACGATCCGGCCTATTTCGGCGGCTACGTCAATGAAAACTACTTCGCGACGGCCGAAGGGCTGCAACTCACGGATGCCGAAGTCCATGCGGTGATCCGCAACGGCTTCGAGGCGTCGTTCATCGAACCGGCGCAGCGCGACGCACTGTACGCGCGCCTCGACGCGTACTGGCAGGCGGCGTGACGGCCCGCATCGAGGAACGCTAGATAGATGAAACACGGCAACGGCATCCGCTTCGCGCTCACCGGTTCGGCCTGGCCCCGGGCCGGTGGGCTGCGTGCATGCGGCGCGACGGCGCCGTGTGTCGACGCTTGTGCGCACCGGCCGTCGCGGCTGGCCGTGCCGTTCGCCGCCGCACCGGATGCGGGTGCAACGGCCGCGAGGTGCGCGGGCAACCACTCGCGGGCGGCTTCGGCCGCCACGTTCGCCCATGCCATCGCCGCCGGCCGCGCCGCACGCCGCGTGCCGCTGCCACTCGCGACGCACCGTCCCGCCGCCGTGCTGCGCCGATCGCTTTCTTCTGTTCGCCTTACCTTGATGCAGGACCATTCGTCATGACGCAAACCGCTTTCCGCTCCCAACTGCTGACCTTCAACGGCGACCCGGCGCAATCGAGCCAGGCCGCGAACCACGAGACCGACGGGCTCCTGATCGTCGACGACGGCAAGGTCGTCGCGATCGGCCCGTATGCGGCGCTCGCCGCGACGCTCGCGCGCGATGCGGTGGTCCACGACCTGCGCGACAAGCTGATCGTGCCCGGCTTCATCGACACGCACATCCACTATCCGCAGACGGACATGATCGCGTCGCCGGCGCCGGGCCTGTTGCCGTGGCTCGACAAGTACACGTTCCCGACCGAGCGCCAGTTCGGCGACCCCGAGCATGCGCGCGAAGTCGCCGACTTCTTCGTCGACGAACTGCTTGCGTGCGGCACGACGAGCGCACTCGTCTACTGCACGGTGCACAAGCAATCGGCCGATGCGCTGTTCGCCGCAAGCGACGCGCGCGACCTGCGGATGATCGCGGGCAAGGTGCTGATGGACCGCAACTGCCCCGAATTCCTGCGCGACACCGCGCAGTCGGGCTATGACGACAGCGCCGAGCTGATCGACCGCTGGCACGGCAAGGGCCGCCAGATGTACGCGCTCACGCCGCGCTTCGCGCCGACGTCGACCGAGGCGCAGCTCGAGGCGTGCGGCGAACTCGCGCGCCGCCATCCGGACGTGTTCGTGCAGAGCCACGTCGCGGAAAACGTCGACGAGGTGAAATGGGTGGCCGAGCTGTTCCCCGGCCATCGCAGCTATCTCGACATCTACGACCGCTACGGGCTGCTGCGTCCGCGCGCGGTGTACGGTCACTGCATCCACCTCGACGACGAGGATCGCCGCCGGATGGCCGAGACGCGCACCGTCGTCGCGCACTGCCCGACGTCGAACTTCTTCCTCGGCAGCGGGCTGTTCGACTTCGACAAGGCCGGCGAACACGACGTGCCCGTCACGCTCGCGACCGACGTCGGCGGCGGCACGTCGTTCTCGATGCTGCAGACGATGAACGAGGCGCACAAGGTCGCGCGACTGTCGGGCCATCACCTGACCGCCACGCGGATGTTCTGGCTCGCGACGGCCGGCGCCGCGCAGGCGCTCGACCTCGCCGACACGGTCGGCACGCTCAAGCCGCGCACCGAAGCCGACTTCGTCGTGCTCGATCCGCAGGCGACGCCGCTGCTCGCGCGCCGTACGAAGCGCGCGGAGTCGCTCGAGGAACTGCTGTTCGCGTTCGCGCTGCTCGGCGACGACCGCGCGGTATACCGCACCTACGCGGCCGGCGAACTCGTGCACGAACGCGGCGCCGCGCGCCGCCCGGCCGCCGCGTAACGACCCGCGGCCGGCACGTTCCGACACGCGCGGCAGCTTCGCCGCCGTGCATGTCGGCAATCGAAGCCGCTTCAGTGCGCCGCACGGCGGCCCGGCTGCTTTCCGGCGCGCAACGCGCCGTGCTAGAATGCGCCGCTCATTGGGGAGTAGCCGCTCCGCTCGATGTCCCGCGCCCCCGGCGCGCATCGTGACGGAGGCGTCCGTCAACAGACTTGGCCGTTCGGCCATGGCGGACGCAGCCACGTTGGCCTGGCGAGACCGATGGTTCACTGCGCGCCGCATCAGGGCCCGGCGCGCGGTGGATCGTCGCTCGCACGCACAACAACGGCCCGCGGAACCCCATTCGTGTCTCAAGCCTTCCTGATCTCCACCGGCGCCGTCGCCCTCGCTGAAATCGGCGACAAGACCCAACTGCTTTCCCTCGTGCTGGCCGCGCGCTATCGCAAGCCGGTGCCGATCATTCTCGGCGTGCTCGTCGCGACGCTCGTCAACCATGGTTTCGCCGGCGCGCTCGGCGAATGGCTGGGCGCGCTCGTCACGCCGTCGATCATGCGCTGGGCGCTCGCGTTCTCGTTCATCGCGATGGGGCTGTGGATTCTCGTACCGGACAAGCTCGACGAGGACGAAGCCAATGCGACCCGCTCGCGGCTCGGCGTGTTCGGCGCGACGCTCGTCGCGTTCTTCCTCGCGGAAATGGGCGACAAGACGCAGATCGCGACCGTCGCGCTGGCCGCGCGCTTCCAGGACTACATCGGTGTCGTGGCCGGCACGACGTTCGGGATGATGCTCGCGAACGTGCCGGCGATCCTGCTCGGCGACCGCTTCGCGCATCGTCTGCCGACGAAGCTCGTGCACGGGATCGCAGCTGTGCTGTTCGTCGTGCTCGGCGCGCTGGCGCTGCTGGGTATCGGGGTCTGACGGAAAGGAAGGTGGCTGGCGCGGCCGGGCGGCCGCGCCGGAGTGGATGCCGCTTTACTTCGCGACGGCCGCGCCCGAGGCGGGCGCCGCCGGCACCGCGCGCTCGTTGGCGGCCGGCGCCGCCGGCCCGCCGCGCTTGTCGACCGGCAGCCGAACCGAGCGGACCGCGCCGTTCGACAACGGGAAATCGGCGAGCGCGCTGCGCGCGAGGAACGGCATCGCGTACAGCAGCGTGCCGTTGTCGCCGGTCGTGCGCGCGGACACGTTGTAGACCTCCTTGCCGGTCGCGCGCTCGGTGATGCGGATACCGAGCATGTAGTCGAACACCTGGTACGTCTGCGCGACATAGCCGGCCGGCATCGGCCCCCAGGGCCCCCACGGGCCCCAGGGATTCCACGGCCCGCGCCGCCAGTACGGCCCGGGCGCGAACCACGGATCGTAGTAGACCGGCTGCGGCACCGTCACGAGATCGCTGCCGACCGCATAGGTCAGCCCGACGAGATAGCGGGCCTGCGACTGCGGCACCTGCCGGAACGCGTACGCGGACAGCTCGTTCGCGACGATCGGCTCGTAGGTCGACTGCTCGATGCTGTTCTTCTGCGCGTCCGTGCGCGTGAACGCATAGGTGCGCGTCGCGTCGCTGCCGCTCCAGTCGGAGAAGGCCGTGACCTGGGTGGTCACGTAGCTGGTGCAGCCGGTCAGCAGCGCGACGCACAGCGCCGCCGCCCAGCCCGCACCGCGAAAAATCCAATCGCGTTTCATGTTGATCCTCGTCGATCCGTCACCCGTTCGTCGCACCGCGCGAACCACAACGGGATGCCGATAATACGCGGACTGGCGGAAGCGGTAAAAAGTTCGCCCGACACGCAGCCGCAAGCCTTTGTACAATGGCCCGGTTCGCCTGGCCCGCGCGACGGGCCCGTCCCCCACTCCACCGATCTCGACGACCATGTCCGACAACGCCTCCTCCACCGTGATCCGCCGCGCCGACTACACGCCGCCGGCCTTCCTCATCGATTCCGTCGCACTCGAATTCGATCTCGCGCCGGCCCGCACGATCGTCAGGAATACGATGCGCGTGCGCCGCAATCCGGATGCCGCGCCCGCGCCGCACCTGGAACTGATGGGCGAGGCGCTCGAATTCCTCGGCGCGCGGCTGGATGGCGCACCGCACGGCGCCGTGCGCGCGCACGAGCACGGGCTGACCGTCGAGAACGTGCCCGACACGTTCGAGCTGACGCTCGAAAGCGCGTGCGCCCCCGACCAGAATACGACGCTGTCGGGCCTCTACGTGTCGAGCGGCAACTTCTTCACGCAGTGCGAAGCCGAAGGCTTTCGCCGCATCACCTACTTCCTCGACCGCCCCGACGTGATGGCGTCGTACGTCGTCACGCTGCGTGCCGACAAGGCCGCGTACCCGGTGCTGCTGTCGAACGGCAATCTCGTCGACTCGGGCGACCTGCCCGACGGCCGCCACTTCGCGAAGTGGGAAGACCCGTTCCGCAAGCCGAGCTATCTGTTCGCGCTGGTCGCGGGCAAGCTCGTCGCGATCGAGGAAACGATCACCACCGGCTCCGGCAAGGAAAAGCTGCTGCAGGTGTGGGTCGAACCGGCCGATCTCGGCAAGACGCGTCACGCGATGGATTCGCTGATCCACTCGATCCGCTGGGACGAAAAGCGCTTCGGCCTCGAGCTCGATCTCGACCGCTTCATGATCGTCGCGGTCGGCGACTTCAACATGGGCGCGATGGAGAACAAGGGGCTCAACATCTTCAACACGAAGTACGTGCTGGCGAACCCCGAGACCGCGACCGACACCGATTTCGCGAACATCGAGTCGGTGGTCGGCCACGAGTACTTCCACAACTGGACCGGCAACCGCGTGACCTGCCGCGACTGGTTCCAGTTGAGCCTGAAGGAAGGTCTGACGGTGTTCCGCGACCAGGAGTTCTCGGCCGACATGGCCGCGGGCGACGCGGTCGAATCGGCGGCCCGCGCGGTCAAGCGCATCGAGGACGTGCGCGTGCTGCGCCAGCTGCAGTTCGCGGAGGACGCGGGCCCGATGGCGCACCCGGTGCGCCCGGAGAGCTACGTCGAGATCAACAACTTCTACACGATGACGGTCTACGAGAAAGGCTCGGAAGTCGTGCGGATGTACCAGACGCTGTTCGGCCGCGACGGCTTCCGCAAGGGGATGGACCTCTACTTCAAGCGCCACGACGGCCACGCGGTGACCTGCGATGACTTCCGTCACGCGATGGCCGACGCGAACGGGCGCGACCTCGCGCAGTTCGAGCGCTGGTACAGCCAGGCCGGCACGCCGCGCGTGTCGGTGCGCACCGCGTACGACGCGGCCGCACGCCGCTATACGGTCACGCTCGCGCAGGGCTACGGCGACGCGTCGCCGGCCGCGCGCGAAACGCAGCAGGGGCCGCTCCTGATCCCGTTCGCGATCGGCCTGATCGGCCGCGACGGCCGTGACCTGCCGCTGCGTCTCGACGGCGAAGCCGCTGCATCGGGCACGACGCGCGTGCTGGAGTTCACCGACACCGAGCAGACCTTCACGTTCGTCGACGTGCCGGAAGCGCCGCTGCCGTCGCTGCTGCGCAACTTCTCGTCGCCGGTGATCGTCGAGTACGACTACAGCGACGACGATCTCGCGTTCCTGCTCGCGCACGACAGCGATCCGTTCAACCGCTGGGAGGCCGGCCAGCGCCTCGCGACGCGCGCGCTGCTGACGCTCGCCGCGCGGGCGGCCGCCAACGCGTCGCTCACGCTCGGCGAGAACTTCGTCGCCGCGTTCCGCCGCGTATTGACCGATGAAAGCCTGTCGCCGGCGTTCCGCGAACTCGCGCTTACACTGCCGTCGGAAACCTATCTCGCCGATCAGATGGCCGAGGCCGATCCGGCCGCCGTGCATCGCGCGCGCCAGTTCGTGCGCCGCCAGCTCGCAACCGCGCTGCGCGCCGACTGGCTCGCTACGTACGAGCAGCACCAGACGCCCGGCGCCTACGAGCCGACGCCTGAAGCCTCGGGCCGCCGCGCGCTGAAGAACCTCGCGCTCGCGTATCTGGCCGAACTCGACGATCCGGCCGATGCGGTACGCCTCGCCACGGCCCAGTACGACGCGGCGAACAACATGACCGATCGCGCGGCTGCGCTCGGCGCGCTGCTGTCCGCGGCCGCCGCGGGCGCGAACGGGCCGGCCGAGCACGCGCTCGACGACTTCTACCGCCGCTTCGAGAAGGAAGCGCTCGTGATCGACAAGTGGTTCGCGATGCAGGCGGCGCAACGCGGTACGCCCGCGCAGCCGACGCTCGCGAAGGTGCGCAAGCTGCTCGCGCACCCGGCGTTCAATCTGAAGAATCCGAATCGCGCGCGCTCGCTGATCTTCAGCTTCTGCGCGGCCAATCCCGCGCAATTCCACGCGGCGGACGGTTCGGGCTACGCGTTCTGGGCCGAACAGGTGCTCGCGCTCGACGCGATCAACCCGCAGGTCGCCGCACGCCTCGCGCGCTCGCTCGAACTGTGGCGCCGCTTCACGCCGGCGCTGCGCGACCGGATGCGCGAAGCGCTCGAACAGGTCGCGGCCGGCGCGAAATCGCGTGACGTGCGCGAAATCGTCGAGAAGGCGCTCGCGTAACTTGCGCGTTCGACCTGTCGCGTCCGCGCGATCGAGCCGGTGCCGCCTCACGCGGCGCCGGCTTTTTTATGGTTCATCGCAGGAAACCGTGGAGGGTTTTCGAGCGATTGCATAATCTGACACCTGATTTTGAGGATGTCGGAGGAAGAATTGCTCGATCGCAAGGCACTTCAGGCACTGGGCTGCTGGACCGGCTA